>DATAYL010000377.1:0-35470 GCA_036272575.1 Bryobacteraceae bacterium
CACTTCCCAATGTGCAAGTCAAACGCTCCGATGTCTTGGTTGCGTTAGTGCTCGCTCCCCAGTCCCGAGCGCTTGCCGATACTCTGCTCAGCCGCGTGCAGTATGAGGCGAAAATCACCTGGAACGAAACGCCCCCTCCGAGCCCCATCAAACCCCTTTATCGCCTGCTGGTCAACATTCTCTATCTCAGCGTTGTGTTGTCCGCGCTCTGTCTCTTCGCCGGTCTGATCTACGCCGGAATGAGGATCTATCGCCGCCGTTACGGCACTCTCGAATCCGATGAGGCGATGACCACTCTCCACCTTACGGGTGATTGACTTTCTATTCGAGTTGGTTTAAGGCGACTTTAAGCGGATACTGTAAACCATTGTAAACAAGCCGTTTACCCCGGCGTTGCTCCCCTTCGCTCGCGGCCTTGCCGATTTTTCACAGCAAGTGGAAAAATACTTCGCCGGGTAAATGGTTTGTACACTGAAACTTACAGCGGCTTTTTTGCTGCCGGAAAAATAGGCTTGACTTCACCTTCCGCTCGCCCTAAACTCCAATCACAAACAGGTTTTGGTGGTTGCGAAGCCATCGGATCTGATTCTCCCATCAAACGTAACCCTTGCCTCGGGCAAGGGCCTGATAACAGGAAGAACAATGCTCATCCAACCCGGATGAGCATTTTCTTTTATTTGCACCGCTTGCCAGGACACCCGTGAGACCGCCGCCGCCCAAAACCTCCGAAAATCCGCAAACCTGGCGCGAGCGCTTTGCCGCCCTCCGAAATGTCCCGCCTTTGTTGAAGATGGTCTGGACTACCAGTCCCTTCCTCGCCGTCTCGACCCTCATTCTGCGCTGTCTGACAGCCTTTTTTCCGCTAGCCACCCTGTGGGTTTCCAAGCTGATCGTCGATTTGGTCGTGCGTGCGATCCGGCATCAGCCCTTCAATCACGCGACCATCTGGAAGCTGCTCGTTCTGGAACTGCTCCTCGCCGTTGGATCGGATACGCTCGGCCGCTTGATTTCGCTGGTCGATAGTCTTCTGGGAGATCGGTTCACCAATCACGTCAGCATCCGGCTCATGCAACATGCCACCACACTTGATCTAGTGTCTTTCGAGGATCCGGTCTTCTATGACAAGATGGAGCGCGCCCGTCGCCAGACCACCGCCCGACTCGGCATGTTGGCTAGTCTCGCCGGTATGGGTCAGCAACTGCTCACATTAATTTCGCTCCTGTCAGCCGTCTTGTTCTACTATCCCTGGCTGCTGCTGTTGCTGGCTGCCGCCACGATCCCCGTTTTTCTTGGCGAAACCCGTTTCGCCATGCTGAACTATTCCATGCTCTTCCGGTACACCCCGGAGCGGCGCGAGCTAGATTATCTCCGTTATCTCGGCGCTAGTAACGAGAGCGCCAAGGAGATCAAAATCTTCGGCCTCGGTGAATACCTGGTCGATCGTTCCCGGGCGCTTTTTGAACGCTTCTACGCCGAGAACAAGCATCTGGCGATCCATCGCGCCTGGCACGGCACCCTTTTGAACCTCGTTCCCACCGGTGCCTACTATCTGGCCTACGCCTTAATCATTCTGCGAGCTTTGGCCGGCAGCATGACCGTGGGCGACCTTACTCTTTTGGTCGGCGCTTTTTCCCGTGCCCGCAGCATCATGGAGACCCTCGTCTCGAGCTTGATCGGGATTTCCGAGCAGGCCCTGTTCATCAAGGACCTCTTTGAATTTTTCGAAACGAAGCCAGCCATCCATTCCGTCGTAAACGCCCTGCCCGCGCCTCGGCCCATACGCGACGGCTTCGAATTTTCGAATGTCTCGTTTGCTTATCCCGAATCCGACCGGCAGGTGCTGAGTAACATTAGCTTTCGCTTCTATCCAGCTGAACGCATTGCCCTTGTGGGCGAGAACGGAGCCGGCAAAACCACTCTCGTAAAACTCCTCGCCCGCCTCTATGACCCGATCAGCGGACACATTTTGCTCGACGGAGTAGACCTGCGCGAATACAACGTGGAAGAATTACGAAACGAAGTGGGTGTAATCTTCCAAGATTACATGAAATATGACGCCTTAGCTGCTGAAAACATTGGTTTTGGGAGAATCGCTGCGCTTAACGATCTCGACCGGGTAGTTCGTTCGGCAAAAAAGAGCCTAGCCGCCGGCGTGATCGATCAACTGCCCAAAACTTATGCCCAGATGCTGGGCCGGCGCTTCGAGGGCGGCGTCGATCTTTCGATTGGGCAATGGCAGAAAATCGCTCTCGCCAGAGCCTATATGCGTGATGCCCAGATCCTGATCCTCGATGAACCCACCGCGAGTCTCGACGCCCGCGCCGAGTTCGAGGTCTACCAACGCTTCGTCGATCTGACCGCCGGAAAAATGGCTGTCCTGATCTCCCATCGCTTTTCCACCGTTCGTATGGCCGACCGCATACTCGTGCTCGAAAACGGCCGCCTCATCGAGCAGGGCTCCCACAGTCACCTGGTCGCTTTAGGCGGAAAATACTCCGAGCTGTTCGAGTTGCAAGCCGCTGGCTACCGCTGACCTCATCGTGTTTTACTGAGTGGGAGGTCTTTCAGCCGATGAAGATATCGCTTTTCGCTTCCGTGCTCGTCGTCTGCACCTGCTTTGCCGCCCCACCTGCCATTGGAACGATTGGCGGCACGGCCGAAATCACCGACGGAGCGGCGCTTACCACCGCTTCCACTCCGAGCGACATCCATCTCGCTTCGGGCGTCGATGTCCGCCTCTCGCCGCGCTCCCACGGAGTCATTTATAGTGACCACGTCGTCCTCGATAACGGCTCGGTGCGCGTCGGCCACTTTCCGGGCTATGCGGTTACTGCCGGCCAATTCCAGATTCAATCGGACAGCCCCGCCACCCAGGCCGTCGTCCGCATAAACGCCGCGACCGTCGAGGTTGCCTCGCTTAGTGGGGACGTGCGCGTGAGTGACGGTGGCGCTATGCTCACGCGCGTCATCGCGGGCACGCGCGTATCCTTCCAGCAGAGCGGAGCCAGTACCGGCGCCTCCGTGCCCTACAAGAAGCTGCCCTCAGACCGCCACGTCATGTATTGGATCATCGGAATTACGGCCGCCGCCGCTCTTGCCATTGGCTTAACCGCGGCCGCACAGGGTAAGAGTCCGTTCTGAGTTCAGTCGTTGTTCCCGTGTGGGCGCTCCTCGCTGTATCCGCGCTCACGGCATCGGCCCAAGACTGGGGCCCGCCCGCCGGTTCCCAACCTGACTATTCACTCATCTACACGGGTAAGCTGTTCGGCTATTACCGTTACCCCGACATTCAAAACAGCAGCGATCGCGGATGCCCCGATTTAGCCCACCTTCCGCTGTCGCCCCAAGTCGCCCTTTTCCGTAACACCTTGGCCGCGATGGGCTCCGTTAATCGGGAACTCGTAGCCATGGGCGACAATTTCGCGCCCGATCTACTCGCCCGCGACATGCGAAACGATACCCCAGCTACACCCCGCTTCGGCAGTTTGCTGAACAAGGATCTCTGGGCCGCAGCCCAAAACGAGGTTCCGTCTGACAACGTGGCCTGTTTTCTCCGCTTGATGGGCTTCGATGCCGTGGTTCCCGGCCAGGAGGATTTCTATTACGGCCCGGAGCGCCTGCGCCAGCTCGCGCGTTTTCTTGCCAGCCCGTCCGCCGCCGGACCCTATCGTCCAGTCCAGATGTTAGCCTCCAACCTGGTAATTCGTTCCGCAGTGCGCAATCAGGAAGCGCGTCTTCCAAACAGCGAGTTGCCTCTGCTCGTTCAACAAGCCCTCGATGGCAACTCGCCGGTACGATTCGACATACCGTCGGCGGTAATGCCTTGGCTGCGTGACATCGGCGTCTCCGGCCAAGCCACGCATTTGCGAGTCTTCGATTGCCAGGCCGAACCAGGTAATCCCAAGAGCTTTACTCTGCCCGGGCAGCAGGAGAATCGCTGCACTGAATTATCGCCTGCATCCCCGCGTCCGCTTCGCTTTGCCTTCGAACCGCCACCTCATCCTTCGGCTAATTTTCTGCCGCAGTATTACCGGCTCGATCCGGGCAGCAATCACGCGTTATGCGCAACTTATCTCGATGGCGGCCCCGGCCAAGTGCACTGTCAATTATTCAGCGTGCAGTATCCATTTTTTCAATACAACCCCGCACCTTCAGGGCAAGCGCCCGCGCCCTATTTCATTCCTCCCGACGCAAAGGGTGCGGCCATCTTCGGGGTTCTCGATCCCACTCTTGTCAGCTACATCGGGCAACTCAACGACGTATGGATCAACCGCAACAAACAATTCGACACCAGCGCCCAAATCATAGACCCGCTCGAAGCCATGCGCCAGGTGCTGGCCCTCTGCGCTGCCGATAGCAATTGTAAGGACCGCCGCAAAGTTCTGCTGGCGCAAATGCCTTATTACCGCGCCGCGGAATTGGCCGCAAAACTGAAGGTGTTCGACATAGTCGTGGCGCAACCCGATCAGGAGCACGCCACCGGCCCGCAGACCATGAGCCAGCTGGATGCGACCCCCGGGACGCCCTTTCTGCTGAACCCGGGCGTTGCCTTCGATGGCAGCCGCCAGGAATTTCTGAGCGCCAATCTGCGGCGTGCGGATTTTTATTCTCACGAGTCCAGCCGTTATCTCGCCAACCGGGTACAGGATGTGCGTTTGAAAGTGCCCGAGGGGCTACCTTGTCCCACCTGTGCCTTGGATCGTGAAGTAGCCGCGGCCGTCGCTCAGCCGGTGTCTCCGAAGAAGGCTAACAGCTACGAAAACCTCGCTCTGAAAACCATGCAGGAATTCTGCGGCGCGGACATCGCCTTGCTGCAGCATCGTGATGTGTTTGCCGGGTTTGATAAAGCCGTTCGTCTTTGGCCTGCGAGCCTCAACCCCTCGCCGCAACAACTGCTCGACGAGGCTCTCTGGAAAGGTGATTTCGCTTTTTGCGTGCCGGTCAAGGGGTCTACTTTAAAAACCGTCCTGCTTGAGTCCGCCGCTTTCGATCAGCAGGATCAGGACAATTTGTCGATCGAGGTGGAGAAGGGAAGAGGGCTCAGCACCCTCGGCATTCAGAACGATCCCTATTCCGGTCAGCCCCTGATCCGCGGGCAGGTCATCGAAGACTCAAAACTCTATGGCGTTGCCATGACTGACTACCTGGCTTTCGGCAACACCGGTTATCCGGAACTATCGAGCGAAGCGATCCAACCGGTTGTGCGAATCGTCTCGCTAAAAGGCTTGAATCGCCTCACAGGCTTGGTCTGCGAGCACTTGTCGAATCAGTTCACAAACGGGTCCTGTCAAGACGATGAGATTCCCGCCGCCGATTATTTTGCGGCCATCGAGCAGCACCCATTCGATACTAGCCGCGGACTCACCGCCTGGATAGACTTCCGCCGCTGGATCACGCATCCTTTGCAAACGCAGCCGAACGTCACGACCTTCGCCGCAAAAAAAACCGCCATCCCGGAAAACGTTGTGGAACGAAGAGGGCTGTGGTGGTTCACTCTGCAGAATGTATCGCTCGGCTATAACCTGAATTTTATCGGCGGTTCGGATCGCACAGTCCCTGGAAACTTCGTCGGCAACAACAGCTTCTCGCAGCTCTCGACGCCCGAATCTTCTAACCTGGATCTCTGGGCGCGCGTCAGGGGCGGTTATTCCTTTCCACGTTTCCTCGATTTCTACTCGTCTGCCGAGGTCCGTTACTCCCGCTTGGCCGTTCGTAATTCCATTAACAATGGAAACTTTGGTGATTACCAGACCACGCTGAATAACAATCTGCTGCGTGCCGAAGCCGGCTTTACGACCAAGCCGATCACCAGTCGAGTCCCCGTTCGCATTCTGGTCTCGGAAGATTTACTCACCCAGCCCACCCCTCCTTTTCAGCAGTTCGTCGCACCCGTCGCCTGCGGCTTGTTGCCGTGTCCGAATGGCAGTTCCCGTCTCGCCACTTTTGACTTAGCGAAAAATTATCTGGTTGTCACCCGGGTTGGCGCCCGCATTCAGAATGACCAAAGCTGGTTTGAAGCTGGCCGCGAATATGGCGCCAATATCGATACACCATCGAGCTTTTCGATCTTGGATGCCTCCAGTCCGTCGCCGTTTCCCTGTCCTGTTTCAGCTACTTCCTTTATCAGCCAGTGTGTGGCCCTCGATCCCTTCTTCACCACACAAAGCAAGATCGTTCCCGAACTCAGAAATCAGCGTGTCACCGGCTGGTTCGCTAACTTCCATACGGTCGTGCCGCTCTGGAAAAGTAAGCTGCAGCTGGTAGCTGACAGTTACGGAGAGCTCTTCGACCGGCTGCACGATGACACAACCTACAACACCCGCTTCTACGAAGACCTGACTTTATCTCTGCGCGTGCCGGTCTGGGGCAATCTGTCGTTTGCTCCGCAAGTGGAAACTTTCTTCTTTCAAAACAAGATTGTGCCGAACGAACCGGCCGCGCTAAACCACTACGTCTTCGTCACCACTTCGGTAAAACTCGAATACGCCTTCGACTGGCACCGAGGCGTCGGCTTGCTGCGTGCTCTGCGCTTTCCTAATGGCGTCTCGACCAACACGAGCACCACTGTGCCAAGACCTTAGCAGAAGTCTCACGCTAAGCTAATTAGCTTGAACCGATTGCCGCTCGCGTTTCTTCTCTTGGTTGGCTCGCCGCTCGTTCTTGCGCAAACCAACGCCGGTCTACAGCCGTATCCGCTTATGCCGTGGCCCAAGAGCATTTCAACGGCATCACCTGCCGCCATTACTATTGACAGCTCGTTTAGCGTCGGTTTGGCGGGTGGGGGCGCGAAGGATCCTCGAGTGACCGATGCAGTAGACCGGCTCTTCGTGCGTCTATACCGGCAAACCGGCATTCCGATTCAGCGGAAGATTGTGGCTGCGGATGGAGCGACCCTCGCGATCATCGTGGAAAAACGTGATCATCGTGCTCCGCAGCGGCTTGGCGACAACGAGCGTTACTCGCTCGAGTCCGCCGGCTCGCACATTCGCCTCTCTGCCGACGAACCGCTCGGAGTATTGCGCGGAATGGAGACGTTTCTCCAGCTTGTCCGGCAGAACGAAGCGGTTAACAGAGTTGGCACGCCGGGCTTCTCCGTGCCAATGGTGAGCATCCACGACGAACCGCGATTCCCCTGGCGCGGCCTGTCGCTCGATGTCTCGCGCCACTTCATACCGGTCGATAACATCAAGCGCACCATTGATGGCTTGGCCGCTGTCAAGCTGAATGTCCTCCACTGGCATCTCTCCGACGATCAGGGATTTCGCGTTGAGAGCAGAAAATATCCGCTGTTGCAGCGCGACGGATCCGACCACATGTTCTATACGCGGGAGGAAATCAAAGATATTCTGGCCTACGCGCGCGATCGCGGCGTGCGCATCGTGCCCGAGTTCGACATGCCCGGACATGCCACCAGTTTCCTGCCCGGGTATCCGCAACTCGGCACCGGCGCCAAGTCCTACGAGATCGTTCGTGGCTCGGGAATTTTCGCGCACCTGCTCGACCCGACCAAGGAATCCACCTACCGGTTTCTCGATGGTTTTGTCGGCGAAATGGCTAAGTTATTTCCGGATCAGTATTTTCATATCGGCGGCGACGAAGTCGATCCGAAAGAATGGATGGAAAATCCGCGCATCCGCAAATTCATGCAAAAGCATAACCTGGCGGATGGCAAAGCTCTTCAAACTTATTTCAACAAGCGTTTGCTCAAAATCGTGACGAAGCACAGCAAGCATATGGAAGGCTGGGACGAAATTCTTCAGCCCGACCTTCCGAAAACTATCCTGGTGCAGTCTTGGCGCGGACAGCCATCGTTATGGCAAGGCGCCCGGCAGGGTTTCCAGGGTATTCTCTCCGCCGGCTACTATCTGGATCTGATGTACCCCAGTTGGTATCACTATTCGATTGATCCAATGAAAGCGCCCGGCCCTGCGCCGGATACGGGAGGCGCGCCCGTCGCTCCTAAGCCAGACGAACCGCTGCCCGGTACGCCCTCCGGTTTAACGCCCGATCAAGCCAAACTCATACTCGGCGGTGAGGCCGCCATGTGGGAAGAATTAGCTTCGCCGGAAAACGTGGATGCGAAATTGTGGCCGCGCTTGGCTGCCATCGCCGAGCGGTTTTGGTCGCCCGAGTCTGTAACCGACGTGCCCTCGATGTACCGCCGCTTGTACGTCACGAATAACTGGCTGCAGTGGCTCGGCCTGACGCAGCGCACCAATCTGGAACTCATGCGTCAGCGCCTCGTTGGGTCCATGCCGTATCAGCCTCTCGATACCGTCGCTTCGCTGCTCGAGCCGGTAAAAGGGTACTCGCGCGAAGCAGAGAAATACACGATCTTCTCCCCCTTGAATACCCTCGTCGATTCAATTCCGCCGGAGAGCCAGGCTGCGCGCCGTTTTCGTGACGATGTGGAGGCCTATCTCGCGTCCGGCTCGCATAACCCGGAACAAGCGAAGGCTTTGCGCGAAGAACTGCAGCAGTGGACCGACGCGGCCCAACACGTCGAGCAGATGTGCGACACGATCGCGGTTCTTGCGAAAGATCGGGCTGCGATAGATGCCGTCGCCAGCCTGTCGCAAACCGGACTGGACGCGCTCTCCCATATGGAGGGCAGTGCCCGGCCGGATGCGAATTGGAAGCAGCGCGCCGGAGCGGCCGTGTCGCCTTACCTCTATCAGCGCGTGGGCGATCTCATCATCCCGATCGCTCCTGCGATTCAGAAACTAGTGGCCGCGGTCCCTGCGCAATAAAAGCCTATGTACAAACTCGTCATCCTTGCGCTTCTTACCCTTCTATGCCGGGCACAGAACCCGCCGCAGCCAAGCCTTGTGCTTCATGCGGCGCGTCTGCTCGAGGTGGAAGGCGGACGCACCATCGCTCCGGGCGAAGTGCTGGTATCGGGCGAACGCATCGTCGCCGCCGGCACCAGCGTGGATCATCCGGCCGGTACCCGGGTAATTGACCTTGGCAACACCACACTCATGCCCGGCTTGATCGATGTGCACGTTCATCTGTTTCTTCATCCGGGAGCGGAAGACTTGCAGACCGTCGAGGAGTCCGTGCCGCAGCGGACAATCGTAGCTGTACTTGCCGCCCGCGACGACTTGCTCGCCGGCTTCACCGCCGAGCGCGATATGGGTACGGAAGGCGCCGGAGCCGCCGATTCCGCTGTGCGCGATGCCATCAACAAGGGCCTCGTTCCCGGCCCCAGGCTGCGCGTCAGCGGCAACGCCATCGATATTCTCGGCGGCCATGAAGATGCGAATCACTTCAATCCCGAGCAGCACGTCCTCTCTAACGCGTCTTACGCCAATAGCGCGGACCAGATTATCTCCGTTATGCGAGAGCAGTTCAAGCTCGGCGCAGATTTCACCAAGATCTACGAAACCGGACGCGATTCCCTGGTCGATGGAAAATTTTCGACTCCCTACCAATATTCGGAGGCGCAACTGAGAGCGGCTGTCGACGAAGCGGCGCGTGTCGGCAAGCACGTCGCCGTACACGCCACCGGAGAGCCTGGTACGTTGTACGCCGCGCGGGCAGGCGTCATCACGGTAGATCATGCCGACCAGCTGAGCGACGAAACCATGCGGATCATGCGCGAGAAAAACATCCCCGCTGTTCCCACCTTCACCATCTCCGAATATTTTGCCGACCACGCGGCTTCCCCCGCGTCCGCCGAGCATCAACACGCCATGCTCGACCTGCACGCCCGGGAGTTTCGCAAACAACTAACCGCTGGAGTCCCGATGGCGGTCGGTTCCGACGTAGGCCCTTTCCCGCACGGCACGCAGGCCCGCGAATTTGTGTTGATGGTGAAATACGGCATGCCTGCCGCCGATGTCCTGCGCGCGGATCTGCTGCACGGTGCAAAAATCCTGGGTTGGGAAGGGCAGATCGGCGACTTGAAGCCCGGCTATTTCGCCGATCTGATTGCTATACCAGGCGACCCGCTACGCGATATAAGCGCCCTCACTCGCGTCAGTTTTGTGATGAAAAATGGAGTGATTTACAAGCAATAGGTACGGCCCCCAGGCTCGGCGCGGATGTATCGAGCATACGGTTTCCCCCATGATCTGCCTCTTCGAGTGTCCCGCACGTATCATGGTCAGTTGGCGCCTATCAAATTTAAATCATTCCCTCTACGCTGTTGCACTTGGCTGCTTGCCTGTTCACTGATAATGGCGGCGGAAGCTGTTTCGCAAAACGAAGGCCCTCCCGCGTGGGCTTACGGTACGAAACTTGCCCCTACTTCTGAAAGCGCCGCCAAGACTGTTCATCAATCCGCCGAAGCAACGCCCGACAATGGTTTGAAACATCTCCCGGGCAGTCCGCTCGAATTTACTCACGCGCAAATAAACAATCCTTTCGGACCGGCCGACTGGTTCCCCCAAGATCATCCCAAGATGCCTGCGATCGTGGCAGACGGGCAGAAGCCTGAGATTTGGGCGTGCTCGCTGTGCCACTATCCGAATGGCAAGGGCCGACCGGAAAACGCCGGCGTTTCGGGCCTTCCAGTGAGCTACTTCATCGAACAGATGAACGAGTTTCGCAAGGGAAACAGAGTAAGCGCCGACTCGGGAAAGAAGAATACGGCTCGCATGGCTTCCTTCGCAAAAGCCATGACCGACGAGCAGATCAAAGAAGCCGCTGACTATTTCGGCGCGATGAAGTGGACTCCGTGGATCAAAGTAGTCGAAACGGCGACCGTGCCGAAAAACCATCTTTCGGTGGGCATGTATCTGCCGCTTGCCAACGCCGGCACGGAACCGCTTGGTCATCGCATCATCGAAATGCCTGTCGATGCGGAGGCAACCGAAGGACTGCGCAATCCACGCTCGGGTTTTATTGCCTACGCGCCCATCGGCAGCATTGCGCAAGGCAAGAAGCTGGTGGCCGGCGGCGCTGGCAAAACCATTCCTTGCGCGGATTGCCACGGCGCCCATCTGCTAGGTCTCGGACCAGTCCCTGGCATTGCCGGCCGTTCGCCGAGCTATCTTGTCCGGCAACTGTACGATATGCAGCAGGGTACGCGTAAAGGAACATGGACCGAGCTGATGCAGCCGGTGGTCGCGCGCTTGAGCCAGACTGACATGCTCAACATCGCAGCCTATACCGCTTCACTCGATGTCAAACAATAACGCTTCGGCCTCTGGCCTTCCACTTCAACGACTGCGCCCGATGCTGTTAAGTGCTCGACATTGCCGGCCAGCGCATACATGAGTTCAGCATCGATTTCACGTGGCCAGGACCCCAGCTTAGGACCCGTAGCCGTAATCAGCTCTCGTAAGGTCATCCCTTCCGGGGCGGCTCGCAACTCTTTCACGATGAGCTCTTGAGCCAGTTCAACAAAGCGGCGCGTCTCAGCCAGGAACTCGCTCACTTCTGATCCAGTCATAACGGGCCAATGACACGTCAATAGTTTGTCGATCGGCAGTGATTCGAAATAGCGCACCGTCGCCAGATAAGTATCAACTCGCGTATACGTCGGGCACAGCGCCGGCTTTCCGTCAACATCCAGGTAGACCGAGCCCTGCACGGCATCGCCGCTAAGCATAACCTTGTTTCGCGGATCGAATACCGAAATATGTCCCGCGCTGTGCCCAGGCGTGTGATGAATCTTAACCACCCAATCGCGCCCGAGCCGCAGCGTCTCGCCTCCACTCCAGGTCCAATCGACCGGCTGCGCTTGTCCGAGCATTTCGCACATCCATCGTTTCGCGTCCGCGTCATACTCCAAGCCGTGTGGCTCCGCATACGCGCAATAGCGGCGCTCCCACATTACAGCCGGATCTTCAATTAGCTCCCGGTCTGCTTCACCGCACGTCAGTAAAACGTTCGGACTGGCTGCTTTCATCGCAAAGTTACCGCCGCAATGGTCCAGATCCGGATGTGTATTGATCACCAGGTCAATGTCATCCGGGTTGCGTCCCAGCTTCGTGAGGTAAGGAAATACCAACCGCTCGGGATCAGGCGCGCAGCCGGTGTCGAGCAAAACTGTTCGTTCTTCGCCGGACAACAGGAACAGTTGCAACGGGCGTCGTCCCACAATGCCCTCAATCATGTGAATGTCTGGCGCAATCTCCATAAAACCCTAGAGGCTTGGCTGGTCGCCTTTAACGCTCGCCCCGCCATCGACCCGGATATTCGCCCCGCTTACCAGGCTTGCTTGATCAGAAGCCAGGAACGCAACCACGTTCGCAACTTCTTCTATGGTGCCGACCCGACCCCGCGGCTGTGCGGCATCGAAAGCCTTCCTTGTGCGAACCGGATCTGACTGCTGCGTGATAAATCCATGCAGCATGGGCGAATCGATGGTACCCGGCGAGACAGAATTGACGCGAATGTTTGCCGCTGCATAATCAATCGCCATGGCTCGCGCCAGCGAGATCAGCGCGCCCTTGGTCCCCGAATAAGCGGCCAACCCAGGCAATCCGTTCACTCCGGTGATAGACGCCATCAATATAATCGAGCCCCCTCCCGCGCTCCGCATCATCGGCACGACCTCTCTGCATGTCAGATATGCACCCTTTACGTTCACCGCGTATACGCTGTCCCAGTCTTCTTCGGAAGTCTCTTCAATCGTTCCGGTGGGCATAATTCCGGCGGTGTGAACCACAATGGTAGGCGGTCCAAAAGCCTTCACAAGTTCCCGCACCGCCTGCCGCACTTCCGCGGAGCTGGTCACATCCGCCGGGAGTGCCAGCGCGCGCCGATCTTGCTCGTTGATGCAGATGGTGGTTTGCCGGCACGCCCGTGAGTCTCTGTCGAGCAGTCCGATACAAGCTCCTTCCGCCGCAAGACGAAGAGCAATACCTCGGCCAATACCATTCCCGGCCCCCGTGACCAAGGCAATCTTCTCTTCGACCAGACCCATAGCGCTCGCTCACCTTCTACTTCTTCGGGAGCCACTCCTGTTCAATGCTTTCGAGCGTGCGCCCCTTGGTTTCGGGAACCGCCCGCAACACAAACAGGCAAGTGCACACGCACAATAACGCGTATAACCCGAAAGCTCCTCGAATCGTTATCGCGCGCACCAGCGAAAGAAACGACGAAGTGACGGCTAAGCAAGCGACCCAAAGACTGATGGTTGCCAGTGACATGGCTCGTCCTCGCACTTTCGTCGGAAAAAGCTCTGAAATTACTACCCAAACCCCCGGTCCAAGCCCTACCGCGAAAAAAGCCACGTAACACAAAAGCAACGCAAGCGATACTGAGCTGCTCATGCCCGCGCCGGAAATAAGCAGGATCAGAATTAACAGCGACAGTCCCATTCCCCCCGAAGACATCATGAGCACGGCTCGCCGCCCTAATCTGTCGATGATCATCAAAGCCACCAGCGTAAAAACGAGATTCACCAGGCCAATAATGACGTTGGCCCAAAGCGCGGCCGAAGTGCTTTGCGACCGGAACTGCTCAGAGAAAATGACCGCGCCATAGTAGAGAATTGTGTTGATTCCCGTGATCTGCTGAAGAACCGCAAGCGTGATCCCGATCATCAGTGGCCGGCCCATTCCTGGTTGAAATAACTTTGCATCGGCTTCCTCCGCCAGCGCCGCCCGAATGGTCTGCAGGTTGGAGTCCGGCTCGCCGAGACGCCGTAACACGCTCAGCGCTTGTGGATCCCTGGACATCTTGATGAGCCAGCGTGGACTCTCCGGCACGGCAAATAATGCGAAAAAGAAAAGGATCGATGGAAGAGCGGCTGAAGCGAACATCCAGCGCCAGCTTTCTGCTCCAAGAAAAGAGAGACCCCATCCCGTCAGATAAGAAATCAAAATCCCAATCACGATAGCGAGTTGGTTCAAGCTCACCAGCTGCCCGCGACTCCCTTCCGGTGAAACTTCCGCTATATAAAGTGGCGCAAGCATAGAGGCAATGCCGATCGCGACGCCCGCTACCAAACGCGCCAACACAAATTCAAGCAGGCTATTCGGAAGTGCGGTGGCCAGTGACGAAACGGCAAAGATAGCGGCCGAGGCCAGAAGAATGCTGCGCCGGCCATAACGATCGCTGAGCCATCCGGCAACGCTCGAGCCTAAAATGCAGCCAACTAGCAGACTGCTCGCAGCCGTCTCCGTCTGCACTTCGCTCCAGGCGAACTGCCGTTTCAGAAAGAGAATGGCGCCGTTAATAATCGCTGTGTCGAATCCAAATAACAAGCCGCCGAGAGCCGCTACGGAAGCGATTCGATATGTATACGCAGTGCTGTTGCTGGTTTTTGCAATCGTCTGCATCGGGTCACTTTTCATCGAGGGCCGTTAAGCCAAAGTAACAAGGTACGGCTGATGCGGAGCACTGGCCGGTGCAACGTGCTTCCTGCCCCCGAGTGAAGCCGAAACGTAGTATTCCGCCAGCGGGCGCGCTGGGTCGAGCGGCCCGACCACTGCCTCGTACGTCCTGCGCTCCACCAATCTCGCTGGAATCTGCTTCCAACTCGCATCCCCGCGCTCTCGCACGTTCAGACAAACGTCTTTCGCTGCCGCGCCACCCGTCGCGATGATCATAATTCGGAATTGTTCGCCCTTGCCCAGCATGCCCGGCCGTGTCGGGAGGAAAAGTCTCGTTTGCGCGTCACCTGCGGGAGTCATAACCTGCCGGAAGAGATCCGTCATCTGCGAAGGCAGCTCGCCCAGCGACTCTTCAATTGAAAGTTGCAGGCGAAAGAGTGCCAGCCGGACGAACTTGTTATGCATAGAGGCGAGCTGACCCAGATCGTTGCGCGTCGCCACGATCGCTTGATATTGCAACATCGTGTCTCGTACCAGCGGCGCTAACTCAAGCCATAACGGAACCGCTTCGTTCATCGCTTTCTGTTTCGCTTCGCTGGCCTGCCCTGCTGCTTTCAGCTTGGCCGCAGTTTCCAGAATTAAATGCAGGTGATGTGCCGTCGTCCACGCATCCGTGTAAGGAACCGCGAAATTCACGAACCCCGAGAGATAACTCAATCGTTCACGCTCGATTGGAGACGTAGCCGCATCCGTCAGCTGTCGCAGCGTTGCCGCCACCTGTTTTTGCGCGACAACCGTTTTCTGGTCCGGCTCGTAATCCTTCCAGAACAGAAAGCCTTCATCGTAATCGGCAGCCCACTCGCGCGTCACAACATGGCCGTTCTCTCGCTGGTCCGTCCCCGTATGCAGGACTTTTTGATGAAGATCGGCATCATTCAAGGTGCCGGCCAGCGGTCTGGCGCGTTCGCCCGACGCCTGTGACTTCGCATAGGCTTCGAAGTGAGAGGCCGGCGTAACACTTGTATCCCAAGTGGAGCGCGCAAGATAGCCGGCCGTCGGGTCCATGATGCGATGGCGCCAGTGGATGCCAAGCATGCCCTGGCAGCCGTACTTCGCCGCTAACTCTACATCGCGCTGCGTCCGGTTCACGTGGAACTGGGGCAACCACATCGCCGGATCGTCTTCGAGCCACGGAATCGGCCAGCGCTCGCGGCCCTCTAACTTTCCAAATACCTCGTTCACCGGATCCCAGCCCAGTGAATCGTTCAAGGATGAAAACACAACATCTTCTGGTAACTTCTGGTGAAAATATTCGAAATGCCGGACCACGCCGCCCCAGCCCGAGAGCACCATGCGTTTCTGCGGCGCGTGCCTGCGAAGAAAATCATATGCCTGTTGAAACGGTGTCACAGAAAGAGGAATGCCCGTCTTGCGGCTTTCCCAGTTCATGTTCTCGTCCTCCCACAGCCACACGTAGTCAATGTCCGGGTAAGCGTCAAGCAACTGTCCCAATCTCGTCTCGAGCAGTCGCCGCGCAGCGATCGATTCCACGTCAAACTCGGCTTTGCCAGGAAGCGGTTTTCCTGGTTTCGGTTTCACATCGGGCGGTAGCGCCCGCAAGATCGCATTAGGAACCTGGTACGGTTCGAAGCCGATGCCGGTTTTGAGCCCGAGTTTCTTCGCATAAGAGAGACCGCCGCCAAGCACCGCTCTGGTGCGATCCGCAATCTCGAACGAATTGCGGCTCTGGATGGTGGCATCAGCACCGAAAACTTCGCCCGCAAAGAAATCCGCGCCTCCCATGCCAAAACGCGATGTGCGCTCCGGCAGAGATCCCCAGCGTTGGCTGTCGGTGTTATCGAGAAACGCTTGGTGCGCGGCGCCTGCAAAATCGAAAGAAAGATACGCTTCCGTTCCCGATCCCACGCTCTCAGGTGAACTGTAGACATGCATACCGAACATGTTGAAGCGCATACGGAGCATAGCTTCAAAGTAGGCGCGAAAATCCTCCTCGTTGAATACGGTGATGCAGTTGAGAAAATCCGGCCACGGCAGCAGGCCGCGCACGGCAAATCGTGGGCTCGCTTCCCAGGGTTCATTAGGTGCTGGAAGCACTAACGCAGTAGGAAATTCCGGCGGATAATTTTCCCCGTCGATCCCGAAATAAGCGCCCTGCCGTTCCAGAAAGTCGAAGACGGAATGCAGCAGCCCATTTTCCGTCGCGGCGGTGAACGTCAATTGGTTTGGTGCGAGAGCAATCGAGTATGCTTCTTTGTCTTTGAAGCGCTCCGGCTCAGTCCGCAGGCGAAAAACGAAATAACTTCCCGTTCCGTGATCTCCAGCGTGTGTAAAGCGCGTTTCACCTGGCAGTTGAAGATGAGTCAGCCCACGTAATAATTCCCGTTCCGCCAGGCGCCGCTTGAAGGAATCGCCAGTCGTCGTCTCAATGAAAAATGTTTTCGGCGTCTCTGCGCCGCGTAAGAAAAAGATTGTGCTCCCGGCGAGTGCGCAGTCCTCGAGAAAGCGCCGCCGGCTTCGATCTAACATGATTTCCTTACTCCGTTTACGATAACGGTTGTGCCCCGCTTTACAAGGAAAGGCCGGGACGGTATAAAGGCTTCAGGTCTGTCGCTCCAATGAAGAAGGTCGGCGTTCGTGAACTCGCCAAACTTGCCAGAGTGTCTGTAGGCACCGTCGATCGTGCTCTCCATGCCCGGAAAGAAGTCAATGAGACCACGCGGCAGCGCATTCTGCGGATTGCAGAAAAGCACGGGTATAAGCCGAATCTCAGCGCCCGCGCGCTTTCGGTGGGCCGCGCGAATATCCGCATTGGCGTGTGTATTCCTCGTGAAATTCACTATTTTTATGATCAGTTGCGCGACGGAATTCTGGACGAGGCGCGCCGCTTCGAGCATGCCGGCGTGGAGGTGTTGTACCGGCCGGTAAACGCGCTCGGTTCTAACGCCTCGAAGATCATTAGGCGATTGCTGGACAGCGATATTCAGGCGCTTGTTCTGACGCCCGGCAATCCCGGCGAGGTAGCGCCGCTCATCGAGGAAGCTGAGAAAGGCCGCAACGTGCGCGTCGTTTGCGTAGCGACCGACGATTCGCAGAGTTCGCGCTCCACGTCCATTTCGGTCGATCCGCGCTTGAACGGCATGCTCGCGGCCGAGCTGATGGCCAAGTTTATACCTGCCGGTTCCGAAGTGGCCATCGTGACCGGTATGGTGGAAACGGAAGACAACGGTAAGAAAGTCGCCGGCTTCTCTGAGGTCTTCCGGCAAGAGTCCCAAGGCGGCAAAATAGTCGACGTCATCGAGGGACACGAGGAGGAAGAGCAGACCTTCCGCAAATGCGCGCGTCTTCTGCGAGCCTATCCTCAGCTCGCTGGACTCTACATCAGCACGGTGAATTGCATTCCCGTCTGCAAAGCGATTGAGAATCGGAGTTCCGAAGGGGACATTCGCGTCGTTGCCACCGATTTGTTCGCCGAAGCTGTGCCTTATTTTCTGAACGGAACCGTATCTGCATCGATTTATCAAAATCCGTACCGGCAAGGCCAGACAGCAGTGCGTCTGATTGTCGATCACCTGCTGCACGGTATGGCCTTTCCTAAAGTGCGCTATTTGAATCCCGCGATTGCGCTTCGCTCCAATCTTGGATTGTTTCGTGAATTGGAGGGCGTGGTCACGGACGCGCTTTCGGAGAATCGCAAGATGATGACCGGTTCTTGAGTTGCTATCGCCCTGTTTCATGATCCACCCGTGTGGCCTCAGCCAGCATGTTTTGCGTCGCGTCCTCGGCAAACAGCTCACGGCTTCTGCGAAACTCGGCGGTGGCCTCCTGTTTCCTGCCGAGTTTTTGATACGCGCTCGCCAGGAGAAAGCTGGCTTCCTTCGAACGCGGATCAGCGGCACTGGCCCGCTGGAGAAGCGGTAGCGCAGCGCTGACTTTAGCCTGATGCAGGTAAAGCTGGCCAAGCGCCAGTTCAACAGCCGGGTCGTCAGGCCGTTGTGCGAAGGCGTTTTCGAGATACATTTTCGCCTGATCGTTGCGGCCCAGATCGGCGAGTACGGAACCTAAGGCAAACGTCGCCGGAAAATATCGCGGGTCGATGTGCGTCGCCTCCTTCCAGGTATCAATCGCCTCCTCCACTTTTCTTTGTTTCAGGTAAGTTGCGCCGAGATAGAAATAGCCTTCCACGCGCGACGGCGCAAGCGAAGTCACTTTGCGGAATGAAAGCGCTGCGTCAACATAACTTTGCCGGGCGAATTGCGCCAGGCCAAGCAGATAATGAACTTCGGGAGTATCGGGATACTTCTCGAGCGTCGCGGACAGAAGTCTTTCCGATTCGGCCCGCTGCCCGGCTTCCCGTAACGCCGACGAAAGGCCTATGAGCACCGACGGATCATCGGAGGGAATGAGCCGTCGGTATACCTCGACAGCTTCGGCAAATCGCCGCATCTGGAAATCGCAAACGGCCAGTAATTGTAATGAACGCCGATCGCCAGGAGCCTGCTTCAATAACTGCTCAAAATACGCTGCCGCATGCGGCCAGTCGCTCAACCGGTAATAAGCCAGCGCTAAATTGACTCTGGCCGGGGTCGCAGTAGAGTCGATTGCTAACGCTTTCTTGTATTCCGCGATAGCCTCGCCGTATCTGCTTTGGTGCGCGAGTACGACGCCCAGGTTGGTCAGCGCCGGCACCGACTGCGGCTGCTCTTTCAAGACTTCGCGGTACGCCAGTTCTGCCGCCTGAAATTGCCCGTTGGCCTGATACTGCCGCGCGGTGTCAAACGAAACCAGCAGTAGGATGGACGCCAGCCACATTCTAAAATTCCAACTTCATGCTGACCTGCAAAATGCGCGGATCGTGGGCCGCCGTCACTTGCCCAAAATTGCCCGCGCCCAAGTTCGAGCTGACCGTCTCAAAATTCGTATGATTGAACAGATTGAAAGCGTCCCCGCGCAGTTGATAGCTCAGCCGCTCGCCAATCTGGAATTTCTTGAAGAGCGAAAAGTCCCATGTTTCTACGCCAGGACCGCGCACGGAATACTCCGCTGAGTTTCCAAAAAAACCATAGGCAGGCATTGTAAAAGCAGCTGTGTTGAACCACTCGTTAACGGTCTTCGGTCCATTGGCAGTCTGTCCGCCGACTACGTTAGGACGGGTTGCCAGTCCGATATTTCCGCCTGTCAGTCCAATATTGATCGGTGTTCCGCTCTGCAGGGTTACGATGCCGGAAAGCTCCCACCCGCCAAAGGCCTCACCGAGAAAGCCCTTCTGTTGGCGGAAGAATGGCAAATCATAGACATAATTCAAAACGAACACATGCGGCCGATCGAACGACGCAAGACTTCTTTCGGCGCGAAGATCATAGCTGTCCTGCGGCAGCTGGGCGTAAGCACTTGCATCGGCGATGGCTTTCGACCAGGTATAAACCGCTTGCAGGAGCAGACCCTTTGACATCTGCCGCTTCAGCTGAACCTGCAGCGAATGGTAGGTGGAAGACGCGGTGTTCTCTTTCTGGTTGATGGTGGCGAAGCCAAGATAGGGGCTAATGAGTGCGGCCGGAATGGTGTTGGTATTCAAGCCAGGATTGAAATCATAGCCGCCTTCGGGGAACGGCTGATTCAGGTTTATCGCCCGCTCGAGATGTGTGCCGCGTGTGCCGACATAACCCACATCGAGTAACGTGCCGGGCATAAGCTCCCGCTGCACATCAAAGCTGAATGTCTGAATCATCGGAACCCGGTAGTCTTCCGCCAGCGAGTTCAGGCTTATCGGTTGCGGCGCACCCGGTTGCGCGGTGTTTGGATTGTTGATCGAAGGATTGAAAACGGAAACGACCGAAGCGTTTGGTGGATTGCCTACCATGCTGTACGTGTCGTTGCCTTGCACCCGATAGTACCCGATCCCATAACCGCCACGGATCGCCCATTTGCCTTGCCCGGTCGGATCGTAGGCAAAACCCAGCCGTGGACCAAACTTCCAGGGATAATTTTTCACCAGGTCCGTCGGCAAGCCGTTCTTTACCCCGACAATTCCGTTCAGCAGATTGCCTGAATTGGGCTGAATCGTCCCATTGGGCAGAACCGTGACGGCCTGCGCCGGATTGTAAGCAGTTGGCAAAAAGTTATAGAGAATGTTGTTCTGCTCGTAAGTATGCGGAATGTAGAAGTAGCGCACACCTAAGTTCAGAGTCAATTTGGGCGATACTTTCCAGGTATCCTGCGCATATAGCTCGAGCTGATTGTAGATGTAAGTCGGGGTGATCGTGTTGCTGAGCTGGCTATAAGAAGCGGCATCGCCGAGCAGGAAATCCGCAATCGGATCGTTCGTGAAGACTCCGGAAAAAGTAAAGCCGCCCTGGTAGCCGGGGTCAACTTGCGACTCCACGGGTGTAACAGAGTGCTGATAGGTGCCGCCAAACTTGAACGAATGCACTCCCACAACTTTTGACAGATTGTCTGTGACGGATTGGATATCGTGGTGAGCCCACCACGGATAATAGCTGGTGTCGACTTCACCCCAGCCTCCGGAGAAGTAGAGATTTGGAACTTTGTTTGGACTGCCGCCGGGTCGCGGGAAGAGTGGTTGAATATTGAGCCCTTGCGGAGCCGTGTAAGCACCATTCAAACTGATTGCTCCAGAGGATTTAGAGCCGTAGTTACTTGCGTAATCATAGGAAACCTCGTTGAGCAGTGAGGCGTTGATGCTGGTGGTTGCCTTCGCCAGGAAGCTGTGGCCGGGAAGATTGATTGTCGTGCCGATGTTTGGAAATGACTGGCTCGACCACAACACGCCCGACATGTTTTGAATTTCAGTGTCTTCGATGTAGCGCACCTGGACTTGCGTGTTGTTAGTGAGCTGGTGCGTCACGTTGATCGTCTCCTGCCGCCAGTTGTCGCTATCGGGAGCATTCTGGTTGAAGTTCAGAAAGCCGGATTGATTCGGCTGCGGGAAGTTGTTCTGCAGAAGCAGCAGCGCATTCGGATTCAAGCGGCTGGCTGGGATCTGGTTATTTTGAAAAGCCAGGCCCGTTGTCGGATCGATGATCGGCTGTCCAATGCGCGCAGCTTCGGCGGAGAAGTCGCCGCTCCGCATCGCTGGAGTCGGTGTCGCGGCGAGAAACGTGTCCTGTGTACGGCGTTTGCGCCATTCCTGGGCAAAGAAGAAGAATGTCTTGTCCCGGCTGCGGTTGTAGAAGTGTGGGATAAAAACCGGGCCGCCTATCCGATAGCCAAAGTTGTTGTAGCGGAGAGTAGGCGTGTTATTTGCGAAAAAATAGCGTGCATCCAGCGCGTCATTTCGGAAGTAATCGTACGCAGCCCCGTGAAAATCCTTGGTGCCGGTGCGGGTGACAACCAGCAGGTTGGCGCCACCCGAGTTACCGTACTCGGCCGAGTAATTACTGGTATTCATCTTGAACTCGCCGATGGTCTCCATACCGGGTGAAGTCAAAAGCCCGGTCCCGTTCCCCATATCGGTGTTTTCCACGCCGTCAATTTGGAACCCTGTCGAGACTTCACGCTGACCGTTAATGGCGAAACCGCGGGAGCTATTGAAACCGGTGCCGCCCTCGTCGCCCATGGTGCGCGAGGCGCCCGGAAGCAGTTGCTGCAAGGAAGTGAATTCGCGCCCGTTCACTGCCAGGTCCGTCATTTGGCGAGTGCTGATCGTTTGACTGATATCGGCAGTTTCCGTATCGACGGTCGGCGTGGCGCCCGTGACTTCGACGGTCTCCGAAACGTTGCCAACTTCAAGCGCGAAGTTAATGGCCAGCTGATCGGCGACATTGAGCTGTATGTCCGTCTTCTTCGCCTTCTTGAAGCCGGGAGCAGAAACCTCCACATTATATTTACCGACCGGCAGCGCATAGGCGGCATAGAGGCCGCTGCCGTTCGTCTGCAAGATGCGAGTTTCACCGGTGCCAGTGTTGTGCACCGCGACCTGCGCCCCGGGAATACTGCTGCCACTGGGGTCGCTCACGATCCCGGTAATGACACCAGTGGTTTGCGCTTGGACTGCGCTCGCCACAACGAGCGCGAATGCGAGCAGCGAAAACTTGCGTACTTTCGAGTCAGGCAGGGACATGCGAACTCTCCTACGTGGTTCCGGTACCGTACACGGAAACTGTTTCAGCAAGAATATATTCAGATGTTGAAGCCTGTCAAGATGATTTTTGAAGCCCCTCAGCCAAAACGACTTAGCCCGGGCTGCCGATTCCGGTACCGGTAACGTACATTGCCGCACCTCGCTATTCGGGCATGTGAGCCGCGAACCATTCCAGCGTGCGGACCGTCACGTCGATCTCATCGGACGTCCGATTGAAATCGTGCCCTTCGCCGGGATAAATGACCAGGCGCGTCGGAACGCCCAGCTCTTTCAAGGCATGCCAGAATTCGATGGATTGGGCGGGCGGCGCTTCGCCGTCGCGCTCGCCGACCAGCACCAAAGTAGGTGTTTTGGCGTTTTTGATATAGCTGAGGGCAGAGCAGCGGGCATAAGCCGCGGGATCGTCATAAACAGACGCCCCGAAGTAAGGGATCATCCACTTATCAATGGAATTCTGGCCGTAGTAGCTTTGCCAGTTACCGGCCCCCGCACCGGCGACCGCGGCGCGAAAGCGATTGGTTTGGGTAATGGCCATCATAGCCGTAGAGCCGCCGTAGCTCCAGCCGAGTATGCCGACACGGCGGCTGTCGATCGGATACCTTTTGAGAACCGAATCGACGCCGGCCAGCATGTCGCTTAAATCTCCGAAGCCCCAGTCGCGGCGATTCGCTTGCGTGAAGTTTTCGCCCTGTCCATAGCTGCCGCGAGCATTGGGAAAGAAGACGAAATAGCTGAAGTTGGTGAACAGCGTAGTGTCGAAATCCGGCGCTCGCCAGGTAGGTGTCGCGATCCACGCCGGACCGCCGTGTACCGTTACCAGCATTGGGTAACGCTTTGCCGGGTCGTAGTTTTGCGGGAAAAGCAGCCAGCCTTGCACGTCGAAGCCGCCGTTCGTCCAGCGGACGTTCTCAAACTTGGGCAGTGCCAAATCGACTTTAGAGTTTAGATGCGTCACTTGCTCCCACTTGCCGACCGGACCGGCCCACAGTTCCGGAAGCATCGACCAGGACGTGCGAATAAGTGCGACCCGCGGAGTGCCGGATTGCGCAGCTACCGACAGGCTGGTTTCCTGTGAGCCCGCGCGAATCGTTTCGCTTCCGCTCCAGAGAGCCTTTGCTGTCGTCGTGGGAACGTCTAACGTACCAATCGAACTCGAGCCGCCCACAAATTCGGTGAACAACATCTTGTTTGGAGAAAGCCAGCTGAACCAGGCGGCCGACGAAGCCCGGCCCGGAGTGAGATCGCGCAGCGGACCGCCGGTCGCGCGCACCGTGTAGATCTCACCGCCAGTGCCGCCTTCATCGCTCATCAGGCCCTCAATAAACGCGATGGTTTTGCCGTCGGGCGACCAGCGAGGCAGAGCAAGCTGCCAGCGCGGTTGGTAAATCGGTTTCGGTTCCGGCCGGGCGCACGGCTGCGTGTACAGCTTCGCGATGTACCAGTTATCGTCGCCCGGAGGCAATGCGGCAGTATAGGCGAAGCTTTGACCATCCGGCGACCAATCGAACTCGAAGACGTAGAGACCGGCCGGTGTCACAGAACGCGTCTCGCCCCTGCCAGTATCTGTAACAGATATACGCTGCACATCAGTGTTAGCCAGATCGTCGATCACGCCAACGGCTTTGTTTTCGGCCGCCATAGGTGTCGGGGCGCGGGTGGAATGATCGACGTAAAGCAGCGCGATTTGCCGGTCGTCCGGTGACCAGCGCAATTGCGAAACAAAGCCGCTGAAGTGCGTGAGCTGGCGGGCGCCGTGCCCGGTGAAATCTTCTATAAACAGCTGTGATTGGCCGCTGGTGGCGCAGTCGGAAAGAAACGCGATCTGCTTACCCGAGTGCGACCAAACGGGTTCGCTTTCGTTGCAGAACTTTCCTGCCGCGCCGGCCGAGATGCGCGTCACCACAGAAGGGCTGGAGAGATGAGCCAGGTAAATGGCATGCGCGCCCGTCGGCGCATCGTAAACGCTCCAGGCGACCTGCGTCCCATCTGGGCTGATGCCGGCCTCGCTGATCGATTTCACTTGCGCTTGCTGCGAGTAGAGCGCAGTCACCTTGTCGCGCACCGCGGCGCTTGCCGGTGATGCAAGCAAGAGGGCAACGATGATCGAGAGCCAAGTATAGTTGAACTCGTGAGCTTTGTTGACTGGTTGCTGGCCGATCTTCGTCTGCCGAAAGGCGTGGGGAGCGAGCCGGAAGCGAAACATGCGTGGTGGCGCGTAATGTGCCTCACGGGCGTAGATTATTTTTCTACTTTGGGTTATCAACCGGGGATCGCCTTTCTCGCGGCAGGGATTCTTTCTCCAATAGCCACCTTAGTCCTGGTACTGGTAACGTTGGGCGCGGCGCTGCCGGTGTATCGCCGGGTGGCAGAGGCGAGCCCCAACGGGCAGGGCAGCATCGCAATGCTTGAAAACCTGTTCCCGCAATGGACCGGGAAAAGTTTTGTGCTGGTTCTTCTGGGATTTGCGACCACGGATTTCATTATTACGATGACGCTTTCGGCAGCGGATGCGGCAGCACACTTCACAAAGAATCCGTTTACGCCGCCGTGGATGAAGAGTCAGATGGCAGTTACCCTGGTTTTGCTGGCGATACTCGGCGCCATTTTCCTGAAAGGGTTCAGGGAAGCCATCGGAGTCGCGGTGGTGTTGGTCGGCATTTACCTCTTTCTCAATTCGATTGTGACGGGCGTCGCCTTATGGCATTTGCTGCATCATCCGCAGCTGGTGCCAAACTGGGTCGAAACGCTGTTCGGGGGCGCGAGCCATCCGCTACGTATCATCGGCGCTTCACTGCTTCTGTTTCCCAAACTAGCGCTGGGGCTCTCCGGGTTCGAGACCGGCGTGGCCGTCATGCCTTTGATCGAAGGCAAAGATGTCGCTGAGCGAATCAAGAATACTAAGAAGCTGCTCCTGACGGCTGCGTTGATTATGAGCGTGTTTCTGATCGCTACCAGCTTTGTGACAACACTGCTGATTCCGCCTGCGGCATTCAAAGATGGCGGGGAAGCGAATGGACGTGCGCTGGCGTACCTGGGTCATCGATATTTGGGCAACACCTTCGGCTCAATTTACGACATCAGCACCATTCTGATTTTGGCTTTCGCGGGAGCGTCGGCGATGGCCGGTTTACTCAACCTGATTCCTCGCTATCTGCCGCGCTTCGGCATGGCGCCGGAATGGGCGCGGTCGGCGCGTCCGCTGGTGCTCGTCTTTCTTAGCATCGCCTTTACGGTGACCATTTTGTTCCACGCCGATGTAGACGCGCAAGGCGGCGCGTACGCCACAGGCGTGTTGGTGTTGATGACTTCGGCGGCTATCGCAGTGAGCATGAGCGTGCGGCGCAGTTGGCTTCAGTTTCCGTTTGCGCTCGTTTCGGTGATCTTCGTCTACACCACTGCGGTGAATATTTATGAGCGGCCGGAAGGCATCAAGATCTCGTCCTTCTTTATCTTTGCGATCGTGGTGACCTCGTTGGTTTCGCGCGCGATGCGCTCGACCGAGCTGCGAATTCATAAAGTGGAGCTGGACCAAACCGCTCGAGAGGTGCTGGCCGAGGATACCGATCAGGTAATTCACCTGGTCGCGCGTAAGCCTCGGGAAGAAACAGAAGAGGAGTTGGACAGAGCGGATCGCGCGGTGCGTTACTGCCATAACTTGTCGCCGGACGAGCGTGTTTACTTCATGGAAGTGGAAAAGGGGGATGCTTCCACCTTTGAGACCACATTGATGGTATGCGGACGGAGGGTCGGCAGGCATTCGGTGCTTTGCGCGAGCAGCCCCACCATAGCCAACGCGATCGCTGCTTTGCTGATTCATCTGGAACAAACGACCGGGCACGTGCCGCATGCGTATTTCAGCTGGACGGAAGGCAATCCGGTCGGCAATCTCTTTCGATTCGTCTTCTTGGGATCAGGGGATGCCGCTCCGCTGGTGCATGAAGTGTTACGGCGCGCGATTCCAGATATGAAGCATCGCCCTATTGTGCATGTGAGTTAAGCCTCCGAAAACATGGACGCCGATTCTGAAGCGCGACCGTCAGGGAGCGAAGTTCACCGCAGCCGGTAAACCCGAACGTAATCGAAATCGATGGTGAAGCCGGCTTTGTTTTCGGCGCCTATGCCAATCTGGGCGCCTGAGCCGAGCGTGTGCTGCCAGGTGCCGCCCTTCGTCCAGTGAAGTCCGTCATTGCTTGAGTAAGCCGTATAGCGTTCCAGGCCGTCATTCCCCGAGTGTTTGACAAGGCGCAGCCAGGTGCTGGCGCCTGCTGGTCCGATTTCCATGTGGTCGTAAGTGGGGTAGTTTTGCGGGACGGGCGAGATCTGTTTGCCGAACTCAGTCTGGCGCGTGTCGTAATCCGGAAAGACATCGACCTTGATGCTGTTGCCATCGTTGCCGTAGATGAAAAGCGCGCCTTGCGCGAAGTTGTAGCAGCAGGAATTGTCGAAGGGAACGGTCGACGTGAGTTTGGTCTCGACCACGTAATCGCCTTCAACCGGCGTTGGCTCGGCGAGAATCGAAACTTGAGGCGCATCGCTGTTTTCATCGAAGCCTTGGGTTTGAACCTCATAAGACGAACCGGTGAGGACGTAACTGTTGTTCGCTTGCGGATGGAGGAAGTGCCATTGCGGCGAGAGCTTCGTCGTGTTGAACTCGTCTGATAACGCGGTAATTTCCTGGCCGGGTTCATCTTCTGACTTGAATTGCGGACGATAGCCGTTCTTCTGCCAGGATTGAGCGGCGGGAGCAGGCTGCTGATTGGCTGAAGCCCAGTAGCCGCCGCGTACTTCAGGCCAATCATCGACCCAGTCGATCGGATCAATGAGAGCCGGACGGCGTGTGAAGCCGGGATTGCCGTCGAAGTAAGGGCCGGTGAGGTCGATGGCATGATAAAGCATGTAGTCCTGGCCGGAATCGTCAGTGAAGACGACGTTTCCTCCCGGACCGACCCACTTGTTACCGTTCGCCGCGATCGATATGAAGCCGCCCGGAGCGAACGTGTTGAGCGCGACTCCGTTCTTGTCGAGAAACGGCCCGGTAGGCGTGAGAGCGCGGCCGACAAAGACGCTGTAACCGCTCAAAGGACCGTCACAGCAGCTCGAAGTGGACGTAAAGAAGTAGTAGTAGCCGTTGTGCTGAAAGAAATTGCCGCCTTCGAAGGCGTTGTCCACCGCGAGCTGCTGTTCGGAAGAAGGATCAGATGTGAAGCCGTCAGCGGAGAGCTTGCGGATGCTGATACCGCCGTTGAAGCTGCCGTAGGAGATGTAGCGCTGGCCGAGGCTATCCTGAATTTCGTCAGGATCAATGACCGCGCGGTCGGGAGCGGCGTTGTATGGGTTATTCTCCTGCGGCACCACGGGCTTGCCGCTGTCGGTCCATGGGCCGGCGGGTGTTTGAGCCGTGGCAACGCCGATCGCAGAACCCCCGGCCCCCGTAGTTGGCGCAACGTAATAGAGATAGTAGCGATTGTTGAAGTACTTCACGGCAGGCGCCCAAAGAATAGTGTTGACGTTGCCGATCCAGGCCGGCAACGACTTAAAGACGTCGCCGATGTAACTCCAGTGAATGAGATCGATAGACGAGTAGGAAGCGATCAGGTGGCCATGCAGGCTGCCGTCCGGGTTTTTGTCGTTGGTGTTCAACGGATCGCCGGTGCAGAACAGATACCACGTGTCGTAGCCATTCTTATGCTGCTTAACGACAGCCGGGTCGGGGCAGCTGACGACAGGTCCGGTTTTCGAATCGTTCAACGAAAGAGGATTACGAAAGGTCGCTGTCAGCGGTAGTTGCAGGGCGGCATTCAGGCTCGTTTCTGTCTGGGCGTGAAGAGAGGCGGCACAGGCGAGTGCCGCAACGGTGAGGCAACCGGTAAGTTTTCGCATAGGGTCTCGAGTGCCCGATAGGCGGGCTGCGACCGATAGTTTTATCACGTTGGGCGCTGCCGGTGCTTAGAATCTTTTCCGTAAGAAACGCACGCATTTCTAAGAGCCGAATAAGGGAATGATAGATTCTCAGGCAGGGCGGTAAGTGCTTGCTGGGGCAAGAAAAATTTCTGTGACTATGCGATGGGCGGCGGTTCTGCTGTTCTTCAGTGCATTCCCGGTTGCGGCGCAGCAACAGCGGAACATCCGGGATTTCTTGGGTTTGGGTCCGCCGCCGGATCAAGCCGCAGTGAAGCTGGGGGAGCCGCTGTATCAGCAGAACTGCGCGGCCTGCCATGGGCAGAATGCGCGGGGCGGGGAAGGCCCGAACCTGGTGCGCTCGCCGGTCGTGCTGCATGACGTCAAGGGCGAGGAGATCGGGCAAGTGGTGAAGAACGGAAGGCCGCAGGCGGGCATGCCTGCATTTCCGGGGTTGAAACCCGAAGAGGTTTACCAGATTGCGGAGTATCTGCATCAGCAGGTCGAGAATGCGGCGAATCGCGGCCTCTATAACGGTCTGTACGCGAATCAGCGCAGCCAGACAAGCGGCGATGCCAAACAGGGTGAGCAGTTTTTTGCAGCGCACTGCGCGAGTTGTCATTCGGCTACCGGCGACCTGGCGCATATCGCAGCAAAATATTCGCAAGCGGCCGTGATGCAGGCGCACTTCATATGGCCGGCGCCAAAAAGCGCAGGAGAGGCTACCGTAAAAACAGCCGCGGGACAAACGGTCAAGGGGACGATTATTCGACTCGACGATTTCGACGTCGCGCTGCGCGATCCCAGCGGCGAATATCATGATTGGCCGCGCAATCAGGTGACGGTCGAAGCGGATGACAAATTGAGCGGACACCGCGCGCTGCTGCCAAAGTATCGGGATGCGGATTTGCATAACTTGACGGCGTATCTGCTGACACTCAAATGAAGACGACCTGGTTCTGTTTACTGGCTGCCACAGCCGCTTTGGCTGCCCAGTTTCCAAATAGCTGGCCCACTTACAATGGCGATTATTCGGGACGCCGGTTCAGCGATCTCGCGCAGATTGATCAGAGCAATGTGAACCGGCTCAAAATCGCCTGGATGTACCGGATCATGGGCGTCGGGCCGCAGCGGGGTGTAGGCAATCCCGAGATTAAGTCCACGCCGCTGATGGTCGATGGAGTTTTGTACTTCACGATCCCCGATCATGTGTTCGCCGTCGATGCGCGCACCGGCGAACGGATCTGGCAATTCGATTTCGAAGATCATGGCGGCCATTTGACAGGGCAGCGCGGCGTCGGAATGTACGGGCAGTGGCTCTATTTTCTGACGCCCGATGGATGGTTCATTTCGCTCGAAGCCAAAGACGGCAAGGTGCGCTGGCGCAAGAAAGTGGCGGACGAGAAGATGCAGTACTTCACCACCATGGCGCCGCTGATCGTGAAAAACCATGTACTGGTGGGGGTTGGCGGCGATGCCATGGATGTGCGCGGCTATTTGGATGCGCGCGATCCCGAAACGGGCGATTTGCAGTGGCGCTGGTGGAGCGAGCCGCAAAAGCCCGGCGATCCTGGCGCGGACACTTGGCCAAGTAAAGGAGCGATGGATCATGGCGGCGGGATGACCTGGCTGCCGGGCACCTACGATCCGCAATTGAATCTTCTGTATTGGGGCACCGGGAATGCCAACCCCGTGTTCGCCGGCCAGAGCCGTAAGGGCGCGAATTTATGGACCGCTTCGATCGTGGCCTTGAATCCCGACACAGGCAAATTGGTCTGGTGGTTTCAAGCCTCGCCGCACGATACGCACGATTGGGACAACGTAGAGACGCCGGTGCTGTTCGATGCGATGATCGATGGCAAGCCGCGCAAACTGCTGGCGCAAGGGGCGCGCTGCGGATGGTTCTTTGTGCTGGATCGCACGAACGGAAAAAATTTGGTATCGAAGCCATTTTCGGGAACCGGCGACTGGGCGAAAGGAGTGGATGCGAAGGGCCAGCCAATTCCGGATCCGGCGAAGGAGCCGAAGGTGGATGGCTCGATGATCGATATGCCGCCGCTCGGTGCCACCAACTGGCCGCCGCCCAGTTATGATCCGCAGACGCAGCTGTTCTACTTAAACGGCAGGGAAGGATATGGGATTGCCTACCTATATGACACGTCGCCGGAACCGGAAGGATATGGAGGTGGTGGGAGTGGAACCTTCGATGCGCGGACAGCGTTGTTTGCGCTGGATGTGAAGACCGGCGATTTGAAGTGGAAACACGAATTGCCGAGTGGGCCGGGGCGCGGAACAATCTCGGGCGGCGTGCTGACCACCGCGGGGAAGCTTTTGTTTACCGGAGATTCAGGTAGTTTGGCGGCATTCGATCCGGCAAATGGCAATGTTCTGTGGCATCAGCGCCTAACCGAAGACGTGAGTAATGGGCCCGAGACTTGGATGCTCGATGGAAAACAGTACGTAGTTGTGGGAGCCGGAGATACCTTATACGGGCTGGTATTGGGGGCAAACTAACTGCCTCCTGATTATCACTCCCATTCCCTGAGAACGTCTTTTCGGCTGGTAACTCTGTCCTGATGTCATCTCTGTCTGAAGTCGCTGTCCTAATCGTCGGAGCGGGTCCAACAGGCCTTACCTTAGCCTGTGACCTCGCGCGTCGTAAAGTGGATTTTCGGATCGTCGACAAAGCACCGGCATACTTCGCCGGCTCTAGGGGAAAAGGTCTGCAACCGCGGAGCCTGGAGGTGCTCGATGATCTCGGTATCATCCACCGTATCTTGCCCCACGGCCGTTTTCATTTGCCTATCCGGGCTTACGACGGCGCAACCATACTGGGCGACCGAGATCTATATGAAGGCCGCCCCTCCACCCCCGATGTACCTTACGCGAGCCCTCTCCTCCTTCCGCAATGCCGCGTTGAAGAAACGTTACGGCAGCTTCTGGAACGCCATGGCGCACAGGTTGAGCTTGCCACCGAACTAACTTGGATAGATCAGGACGAGAACGGAGTTACCGCAACAACGCTCCATAGATCGGGCGTCAAGGAGCAAATTCGCTGCCAGTATTTGGTGGCGGCGGACGGTGGACGTAGCTTCGTGCGCAAGTTCATGAAGTTTGGCTTTGAAGGAGAGACTTGGAAAAATGCCAGGATGTTCGTCGGCGATGTTTGTCTCGATGGATTGGATCGGGATCATTGGCATACCTGGCCAAATCATCCGGCCGGATGGCTTGGGCTCTGTCCCCTTCCTTCCAGCAAATCCTTTCAATTTCAGGCGGCGATTACCTCAAATGTTGACGAAGAACCCTCGCTTGAGACCTTTCAGCGAATCGCCGATGAACGAACCGGCCGGTCCGATCTGAGGCTCTACCATCCGACATGGCTTTCGCTCTATCAAGTCAACATCAGAATGGTGGACCGTTATCGAGCCGGAAGAGTCTTCCTCGCCGGCGATGCCGCTCATGTTCACACCCCGGCGGGCGGACAGGGAATGAACACCGGAATACAGGACTCTTACAATCTTGGATGGAAACTTGGCCTCGTGCTTGATGGCGCAAATCCCTTGCTCCTCGATACCTACGAAGAGGAGCGCCTGCCGGTTGCGGCATCCGTATTGGGTATCAGTACAAGATTGTCGCGTGAATTTCAGGCCAACGGAAACCACTTGCCGCGCAGTTCAGCGACTCTGCAACTCGGGATCAATTATAGGAACAGCTCATTAAGCACTCGTGAAGCCACGTCGCCATTGTCTGTTGAAGCGGGGGATCGCGCTCCGGACGGTCCCTTGGTTGACGAACACGGCAACCGTTTGCGGCTGTTCGACCTCTTTCGCGGTCCCCGGTTTACGTTGCTCAGCATTGGAGCGACCGATACTGAGCCACTAAATAGCTTGTCGCAACGCTATGAAGAGATTCTCGGAGCGTATGCGATCCATCGCCGGTCACCCCAAGAGCGGGCCTCACACAAGATCTTGATTGAGGACGGCGGACACGTGTCGCAAGCTTACGGCGTGAAAGACCACGCGCTCGTGTTGATTCGACCCGACGGATACATCGGCTGGCTCGGCGAAAGCAATTGCATCGCTGCTGCGGAATCTTATCTGGATGCTGCTCGTTCCGGCCGGCAATGATCGGCGTTCAGCCCAATTTCACCGTTGCGCAACTCGCCACCGTTAAATGTAGCGGGGCCGATCGTGAGTGGCGAATCGGCGATGCCGCTGAGACTGCCACCCGTATTGGCCGTTTGAGCTTCAAAATCAATTACCGTGGCGCCCCCTGGCAGAGCGGCCGCAACGCTGAAAACCATATATGCCCCGACGAGTTTTAAACCAAAAACGTTCATAAGATCTCCAGCCATCTATACTCGGCAACTCGAAAAGATATTCCACATCGAGTTACTATTTATGCTCAATTCGCATAGACAGCGCCTGAAACGAAGATGTAAAGATTTTGTATTTCCGTACGCCCGACCGAACCTTCTCGGGGCGACTCGCATCCTTACGTGAGGAACAGGCAGCGAGAGTTTTTCAAGGGTCGCTACGGTTCCGCGTCTTCACAAACCGGATTCGCGGCAATCGATAGCTGCCTGCTTTAAGTCTTCCTACCGAAGGAGTAAAGAGTGTCCACTTTAGACTTGAGTGAATTTCGAAGACTACTGGAAGCAAAGTATAACGAGCTTTCGTCTACTGCTCGCAACAGAGATGAAATTGCCATTGAAGCCACAGCCGACGAAATGGATAGCTTGCAACAACGAGCAAGTAGAGACATCGCCATTCGCAATCTCGATCACACAGCAAGGCTGTTGAAGAGCGTCCAGGCAGCGCTTGATCGCATGGAAGACGAAATATATGGAGTGTGTTTACGTTGCGAAGAGCCGATTCCCGCAAAGCGGCTCAAGGCCGTTCCCTGGGCCTCGCATTGTATCCATTGCCAGGAGACAATCGATCGCCGCTCGCTGCCGGAGGACGAAAACGACACGTTTGAATCCGCCGCCTGAGGATCACCGCGCTCCGCTAAGTCACTTTTCGAAGATGTCCGTCGACAATCGCTAACACCTGCCGCAAAGATTTCTCGCGCCCCGCTTATCGTGTATACTCAACAGGCTAGTCTAACTAGTCTGTTTACTAGATTACTTTAAGAGAGGTATGCGAGACGATGCGAATTCCGCACTCAATCGCGGTGGTACTGGCAGCGGCAACTGCTCCGGTGCTTTTCGGTCACGACGCGGCCCGTTCGGGCGCAGTGGCTTCACCGAATTTAGTAATTGGTCCGAGGGCGATCCAAGTCATCGCGCCTGATTCAACTTATTCACCCTTTACTTGTCAGCTTCCCGGTGCAAGTTTGGACTGCTACGATCCTTCTCAAATCCGCCGCGCCTATAACATCGAACGTTTGCTTGATGAGGGATTCAACGGCGCGGGAAAAACGATTGTCATCATCGATGCCTTTCAATCCCCAAATATCATTTCGCAGCTGAAAACCTTCAACAGCACATTCGGGCTGCCCGGTTTAAACGGACTGGGCGCCGCATCTGACCGCAGTCTCGGAACCTTCACGCAAATAGCGCCGAATGGCTTGCCTCCGTTTGATCCAACGAATGCCGACATGGCAAGCTGGGCAGGCGAGATCTCGCTGGATGTCGAGTGGGCCCACGCCATCGCGCCTAAAGCCAATATCGTCCTGCTCCTGGCAAAGTCCGACGCAGACCCCGACATCTTAAGCGCCCAGCAATACGCGATCGACAATCGACTGGGCGACGTTATCAGCCAGAGTTTTGGAGAGAACGAAAGCTGTGCCGATCCTACGATCGTTACGCAAACGCATCAGGCGTTTGTGCAAGCAACATTGAAAAACATTACACTCTTCGCATCATCGGGTGATGACGGCGCGGCCCAACTCACCTGCGATGGCACTTCCTTCGTCAAAGCTGTGTCTCATCCCGCGGTTGATCCGCTAGTGACAGCAGTAGGTGCCACTAAGTTGCTCGCCGCTCCTTATTGCTTGGCAAGCGCAGGTTGCAATCCGGCGAAAAATCCGCCTCCCGGAACTTACGAAGGCGAGGTTGTCTGGAATGATCAATTTGGTTCTTCGGGCGGCGGATATAGCCTGCTGTACAAAGAACCTTTCTTCCAATTGGGCTCAGTCCAAGGCGGCAAACGAGGTGTGCCAGACGTCTCCTACAATGGCGCCGTTACTTCGGGTGTGTTGGTGTACTTAGATACGCCAGGCCTTCAGGCCGGTTTTTATATTTTCGGGGGCACCAGTGCCGGCTCGCCGCAATGGGCAGCTCTTCTGGCGATTTCTGATCAGAGAGCCGGATACGACGTCGGCTTTATCAATCAGGGTCTATATCTCCTGCGAGACAACCGAGCGCTTTATAAGGATTCGTTTTTTGACATCACAAGCGGCAATAACACGTTTGACGGTGCTAGCGGTTTCAATGCCGCACCGGGCTGGGATCCTACCACCGGCCTCGGGTCTCCCAACGGCATCGACTTTGTCGATCACTTACTCCAATCGGTCTCACCGTTGGACGGCTTGATTGGAATTACAGAAGCCGGACCGCTTACCGGCGCCTTCAAGTCGGGCCTCGGCCGCCAGAGACCACACTAATCCGGCAACGTGGCGGGTCGTTATCTACACGCGGGCCGCCACCCTCCCCTCAAGCTCCAGTTCAAACGGCCTTCAGGATAATGTTCAAAAGGAGTTGTGACCAAATGAAGCAGGTTATTACAGCGGGGTTGATGGTCCTGGCGTTCTTTGCATTGAATGCCGTTGCACAAGACTGGTATCACGACCGTGAGGGCCGCTACCGGGGCGAGCAGTGGCGTTCCCAGGTGTTCTTACAGGTAAGGTCAGATCTGGATCATATCTGGAGTGCCAGAAGAGCGAGCGACAAGGAACGCACGCGTCTTGAGAGAACGAAACAAGAGTTGACGGAATTGCAAGCGAAGCTCGATCAGGGTCGCTTTGATAACGGCACCTTGAACGATGTCATCGACTCCATTCGAAAGTCTGCGAATGATGATCGCCTGGCGCCTCGCGATCGAGCGGTTTTGAGCGATGACCTGAACCGCCTCAAAGACTACCAGAATAATCACAATCACTGGAAGCATTAGTGAGCGCGCTCCCCGCGTCCACTCTGTAAGCGTCCGGCTGGGCTTTCAATTGCCCACAAATTCAGGCCAATTTTGAGCAATTGAAGGTTTACCGTACGCTATGTGGG
>DATAYL010000378.1:0-3214 GCA_036272575.1 Bryobacteraceae bacterium
GTATATGTCGCTATTCACCACACTCGGATGGCTTTTACGCCTGGCCGTCACGATGGCGCTACTCGCCTGGGTACATCCGGTCTTGCTTCTTTTGGGCGCGTTCGCGCTACCCACGGCGGTGGCGTCATTCTGGAGGCCAGAGGTCGAGCGTAAGGCCCAGGAACGCGGGGCACAGGCAGAGCGACTCTCACGACACCTGTTCCAGGTGGCAACGACGGCGGCACCGGGCAAGGAAGTACGGGTGATCGGCATCGGAGATCAGATTGTGCGCGAGCGCCGGGCGGCATGGGAGCGCTGGTACGGACCGATTGCTCGGGCGCGGTGGGGCACGGCTCTGTGGAATGCGCTCGCCTGGGCGATTTTTGGGGGCGCCTATGCAGGAGCGGTGATCTTCGTGACCTGGGGAATGCACAGCTCCACAGCACAGATCCTGCTAGTGCTTGCGGCGGGCGCGGGGTTAGCGGCTTACGTCCGAGCCGCGGTGGGCGAAATCGGATTCCTGCGCGGTTTCTGGGCCGATGGCTCGCGGCGGCTGGCGTGGCTTGAGGACTATGCCGCGAAAGAGGCCGCTGCCGGCGATCTTCGGGCTCCGACCGTGCTGAAGGACGGGATTCGATTCGATCACGTGTCGTTTGCTTATCCCGGCGCCTCGCGTCTGGTACTGGAAGACATCTCGCTGACACTGCGGCCCGGCGCGGTCGTGGCAATCGCCGGTGAGAATGGAGCGGGTAAGACGACGCTGGTAAAGCTGCTCGCCAAGATGTATGAACCCACGTCTGGTTCGATCCTGGTCGACGGAGTGCCGCTTTCGCGCATTGCTGCAGACGACTGGCGCGCGCGGATGTCCGGCGCGTTTCAGGACTTCTTCCGTTTCGAATTTTGCGCGCGGCACACAATCGGTTTGGGCGATCTTGACCGGCTGGACGACGAGACGGCGGTAGTGACGGCTGTCGAGCGCGCCGGCGCAGGCGATGTCGTTGCCCGTCTTAAATTCGGACTCGATACCCAATTGGGGCCGACGTGGCCGAGCGGAGCCGAGTTGTCGTTTGGGCAGTGGCAGAAACTCGCGCTCGGGCGAGGATACATGCGGGATGAGCCGCTGGTGCTGGTTCTCGACGAGCCGACCGCCGCACTGGACGCCGAGACCGAACATGCGCTGTTCGAGCGCTACGCAGCCGCTGCGCGCAGTGAGAAGAGTGGCAACGGCCGGATCACGATACTGGTGTCGCACCGGTTCTCCACGGTTCGAATGGCCGACCTGATTATCGTTTTGGACGGGGCCAGGCTCGTCGAGGCGGGCACTCACGAAGAGTTAATGGCCAATCATGGTCCGTACTTTGAGCTGTACACGATCCAAGCGACCGCTTATCGATAACCAAGGTAAAGTACAAAGGACTTTTTGTCGAAGCTCGTAGCGCCGATATATTATCGACCGGCACAGCCGAACCGATACACAGCGGCCGGGCAGCCGATCAAATGAAGCAAGACCTTCGCCCACGGCGGAGGCGTTGCGGTATCGAAACGAGCCTCCACGCTCCGTTCGGTCAAGCAGTAAACTGTGTTCACGTGATGCTATTCCTAAATTTTCAAGATTTTTGACCGATATAGTCTTAGCAAGACGGTGGCACACACGGCCGTCGCCTGTACATTGTGTGAATGGCAAAAGCTGAATGATCCGCGGGTGTGGTGTGGCAACGCTGATTTTGTCGGTTTTGATCCCTTCCGCGTTTGCTCAACGGCAGATTTTCAAATTCTACGGTCAAGACCAGGGCCTCGAAAACCTGGCAACTGAGTGCCTGTTCCAGGATCGTATTGGTTACTTATGGATCGCTACTCAAAACGGGCTATTCCGGTATGATGGGGGCGCCTTCACACACTTTGGCGAAGCGGCCGGGCTTCCGAGTTCCTCCGTCGATGCTATCGCCGAATTGCCTGATGGTGAGCTGTGGGTGGCGACGGCGCGCGGCCTTGCCCGGTACCAGAACGGACGGTTTGAACCGCTAAAGCTCGGCACCGAGGTGCAGAGTTCTGGCCGTTTCGGACTCGCCTCTGATGCCGCCGGTCGCATCTATCTAACCAGCATTTCGGGTTTGCTTGTCTCTCCTAAACCGACTCCGGGCACGGCGCGAGAGTTTCGACGTGTTCCCGGACAACCCCCGGGCCCAGCATACGGCCTACACGTGGATTATGGCGGAGACCTTTGGTATGGCTGTGGCAGTTCGGTGTGTCGTTTCGCCTCGGGACGTTTTGCCGTTTTCGGTCCCCAAGACGGCGTCCCAGCGGATCGATGGGACGCCCTGCTTACCGATAAAGAGGGTACCCTTTGGATCCGCAGTTCGAGACACCTGTTAAGAAGAAGCCGCGAAGAGGCGCGATTCGAATCGATTCCGGAAGCAGTGCCGCCGATTGGCGACTTTGCGACTTTGGCAACGGGCCGCGATGGAGAGTTATTCGTTCCTACAGATGAGGGTCTATGGGAGTTTTCCGCTGGGCATTGGCGCAGCATTGGCCAAAAACAAGGATTGATTGCCGCGGCAACCAGTGCGGCATTGCAGGACCGCGAAGGCTCGCTGTGGATCGGGCTTTGGGGAACCGGGCTCGCCCGTTGGCTCGGACGGAACCAATGGGAAGGCTGGACCCTAGCTGAGGGGCTGAGTGGAGAACATGTCTGGAAAATGGCGCGTGATCATCAGGGCCGCCTTTGGGTTGCCACCGATAATGGCGTGAATCGGTTATCCAGGAATCCTCAGACCGGGGTACCAACCTGGAAAGTTTGGAATGAGAAGTCCGGTCTCGCGGGCAACAAGGCCAGGGCACTCACCATCGCTCCCGATGGCGACGTATGGATCGGCAGCTCACCCGGTGGTATCTCCCGAATTGATGCCAGATCCGGCCGAGTGCGTACGTACTCTATTGCTCAAAGCAGAGCTGGCGGAAGCGATCGGATCTGGAGCCTTGCGTTTGACCATAGCGGCACTCTTTGGGTTTGCACCCGTGCTGGTCTGTTCTTTGCGAAAGCTTTCAAGGACGGTCTGTCCTTCCAGAAACAGGAGCTCCCACTGGGAGATGCCGGCGAAACTGTTTCAGCGATACTCCAGGACCGCGAGGGCCGCCTCTGGGTAGCCGGAACCCATGGCCTGGCGCGTTTTGAAAATGGCCGCTGGAGACGCTTCACAACGGGAGATGGATTGCCAAGCAACGCGGCAGGTTTCCT
>DATAYL010000379.1:0-3550 GCA_036272575.1 Bryobacteraceae bacterium
GTGCCATTCTTGATGGCCATGTTGATGGTGGCGCCCGAACCTGCTCCGAATTCGGCGCTATAGTTGCTGGCCAGCACACGAAATTCCGCGAGCGCGTCAGGCGAGGGATTCACTTCCAAGCCGCCGCCGCTACCCCGGTCGTACGCTTCGCCGCCGTCGATTCGCCACACATTATGTTGTGAACGCTGGCCGTTGAAGCTGATATTTTCGCTGCTGGCTAGCGCGGTGGGCGCGTTGAAATCAGGAAGATTGCCCGAAGCTCCCGGGACGAGCGTGGCCAGCTGGACCGGGTTGCGGCCATTGGTATCGAGCCTGGTGATCTGAGTACCGTTGATGACATTGCTCTGTTCACTGGTATCGACTTGCACCTGGACGGCATTCGCTTCCACGGTGACGGTTTCCTGAGCCTGGCCAATTTGAAGCACCGCGTCCACCCGAAGCGTGGCATTCACATTGAGAGTGACCTGTGTCGCCTGGTAAGCCTTGAAGCCGGGCGCGTCAACCTTTACCGAATACGCCCCGATCGGCAGATCCGCTACATCGTAATTACCGGCCTGGTTGCTGGTGGCTATACGGCTGGTCCCGGTACCAGTGCTGGTGATAGTTACCTTGGCGTTAGGGACTACCGCGCCAGACTGGTCAGTGACTGTGCCCAGAATACTGGCGGTTTCCTGCGCGAGAGCGAGGCATCCCAGAAGCAAGAAAAGAAGCGAGAGCCTTACCGCATCGCGGCAAATAGCGCGGTGCAATCTTGAAACAGTACAACGGCCTGGTTGTTGCATTAGGAATCCCCTTACAGACGGCAATAATGCACTCAGTATGAGAAGTGTACTCAAAATATGCTAGGTTAAAACGGTTATGAGGGCGATGTTTAACACTGGAGGGCTTGTCTTAATTGAGGCCTTCACCTAATTAAGCCGCATGCAAGTAACGTTTTTAACCTTCGTCGCGGCCGGTTACGGGTGTATACTCAGCGAACAAAGGGGATCCAATTGGGGACAACGTCTGTCTCGCCGGCCCAGGCACAAGCGGTAGCGAGAAGGGTTACTGCATCGAAAATTTTTGCGCGCAATCCTCGCCTGATTGCGTTGCTGAACTATCTTTGCGAGAAGTCACTGGCGGGCGCCGGGCAGCTGATCAAGGAATATGACATCGCTACGGACGTGTTTCAGCGTCCGCCTGCCTTCGATCAGACGAGGGATGCGATTGTCCGGGTCGAGATGCACCGCCTTCGCAAAAAGCTCAGAGAGTATTACGCGAGTGAAGGGTCCGGCGATTCGATCGAGATCACATTGCAGGCGGGTAAATATCTGCCCGACTTCGTAGAACGAACGCCTGCAATCGGCGCCCGGAGGCAGGAGGGCCTCGCGACCGCGATTGTGGAAACTCCAGTCGAAGCGCCAGCAGCACCGCTGAGTAGCAGACGCGTTTTTCCGATTGGATGGGTGGCGGTTGCTTTGCTCGCGGCGGGACTGGGGGTCGCGGGGAGTCTGATTTGGCTAGGCGGTCCACAAGCGAAAGCAGCAAGGGAGAGCTCACTCCCGCCGGGAAACGTTCCGGGAATATTAGCAACGCCAGTTACCACGGGCGAGGACGTTCGGATTTTATGCGGAGCGGCAACAGGCAGGATACAAGACCGGGAGGGCAATGTATGGAATTCGGATACATTTTACTCCGGCGGATCGGTCCTTATACCAACTGCTGGACCGGTCTTCCGAACGCGCGATGCGGCCCTATTCCACAGTGCGCGGTCCGGCGACTTTTCGTATCGCATTCCATTAAAACCGGGAAGCTACGAGTTACGGCTGTACTTCGCAGATGCGAACTACCATCCCGGAATCGATATGGATGGCGGGGAAGGAACCCGGATCTTTACGGTTCGACTCAATGGCGTGCCACTGCTGCGTGACTTCGACATTATTGCCGAAGCCGGGCCGAACACGGCGGATGTGCGGGTTTTCAAGGACGTGAGCCCGGCCAGCGACGGTTATCTGCATCTTGCTTTTTTCAGGCAAGTGGGCGAACCCATCCTGAACGCGATTGAAATTTCGCCTGGCATTCCTCATCGTCTGCGGCCGATCCGCATTGCGACGCAAGACCGGCTGTTTATGGATCGATCAGGCGTCGAGTGGGGGCCGGACGATTTCTTTCTGCAGGGAAGAATCAGCTCGCGCTACGGAGTGGTTGCCGGGCCCTATGATCCGCAGATTTATGAGCGAGAGCGGTACGGCAATTTTTCGTATGCCATTCCGGTCGCCCCTGGCCGCTATGCTGTGACCTTGTACTTTGCCGAATCGTTCTGGGGACCCGATCAGCCGGGCGGCGGAGGAGCCGGCAGCAGGATCTTTGACGTGTATTGCAACGGGACGACTTTATTGCGGAATTTCGACATGTTCAAGGAGACCGGCGCCGATCATCAACTGGCGAAGACGTTCCATGGCTTGACGGCGAGTCCGCAGGGGACACTGCTCATTTCGTTTGTCCCGGTGAAGAATTACGCGAACTTGTCCGCGATTCAGGTTCTCGATGAGGGGGCAATAGCGGAGAGAAGGACTGACGGCTTTTAAGCACAGCGAAGAAAATGCCCGGCGTGGCCATCGCGGGATCCATCAGTCGCCCAGTTATGATCAGGGTGACGGCGCCCGAAATAAACGGTCGCCCTCATGGGTCGACTAACGCAGGCACCGTTGGAAGTGGGTCTTTATCTGGCGGCAACCAAGCCGATTTGGCAATCGGGCTGTCCAGAGCGCTTGGCGTCCAGAACCGGTGTAGCAAATCACGATTAAGACGGCTCTCATGGATTCTAATAAACTCCGTGAAGCTGTCTTCATTGTGGGTCGAGAGCAGCTTTACCCAAGCCGTTGTGAGGGTTTCATGAAAAATATGGGGAACACCGTGATACGCAGCATACTTTTGAATGCTGCTTCTGGTCGACGCAAGCGCGTCTTCAAAGGATTGCCTGTGAAGGTGAAGCCAAGCTAATCGCAGATGGTCGCCATGCCGAAAAGCTGAAAGCGGCAAACTGTAAGCATCCAAGGCTGCCAGGAATTCGTCGTCGCCTAAAGCAGCCGAAGCGATTACAACGGGCATAATCAATTCTAGCTGCCCGAAGTGTCTCGGTGAATTGAATGGTGGGCGCGACACGACTCGAACCTGTGACCTCCTGCGTGTGAAGCAAGAGAAAGCGCTTTTCTTCCTACTTTCCAGGCTGTAAGTTATTCATTTTTCGCCGATCCGTTTGGGCGGAAACTGGGCGATTCCTGCTCGAATTGGGCAGTAATGGGCAGTGGAATCTTCGCCCGTCATGTGATGCAAAAGCCTCAGATCTGGGCCTTTGACCAGACATGCTTTCAAAGTCCGCTAGAGCGGGATTTGTTCTCCGAATATCGATTTCTGTACATAAAGCCATCCAGGAGGTTTCTATCGACAGCACTCATGCGCGCCAGGGGCGCGCTCTCCCTCGATTTTTGTTTGGACTGTTTCTTACCGAAAGGAGTTGATTCGATGACACGATGGAAAACTTTGCGCGCCCACCTCCAGGTCGTAAGCG
>DATAYL010000380.1:0-14062 GCA_036272575.1 Bryobacteraceae bacterium
CATCATCTCGTCAGGCCGGCCGTCGCTTGTCTCGAAGTACGGCGCCATCTCGCGCTGCCAACGTTCGTTGACGCTTCGTTGTGACATTTGTTGCCGCGATCGTTCGAAGTCTTCGGTTTCCACATAGCCTATCAGCAGCCCGTCGTTCCGCAGAAATAAAGAGTAATTCTGCCAGCCCGTCTCGCGCAGCGCCTGCTGCATTTCGGGCCAAACGTTCCGATGCCGCTCCTTATACTCCTCTAGTTTTTCGCGACGGACCCGCAAAACAAAACAGACTCGCTGCATGGGCTATCGTAGAAATGCTTCCTGCAAGCCGCCATCGACCGGTATCACATGCCCCGTGGTCTTCGCGCTCTCCTCGCCCGCCAGCCAAACGATGGCATTCGCGCAATCCTGCGGCAGGATCGGCCGCCGGGTGATGGTCCGCTGCGCATAAAAATCGGCGAGCTTATCTCGCAGCTCTTCGGTGGTCTCTGATTCGGAAAATTCAATCTTATATTTCGTGAGGGACTGGATCACCCGGTCGCGCGGGAACATCGTGGAACCAGCTACCACAGTTGCAGGAGCGATTCCGTTCACGCGCACCAGCGGCCCCAGCCCGACCGCCAGTTCGCGTATCAGATGATTCAGCGCCGCCTTGCTGATGTCGTATGCTTCGCTTCCGACCTTCGGCACAATCGCATTTGCCGAACTGGTCAGCACAATTGTTGCGGGCAGGTTTTGATCGCGCAGGATCCAGCCAACTTCCCGCGTCAGAAAATAGTTACCAGTCACATTCACCAGGAATGTCGTGTTCCACTGCCCCTCCGTGAGTGCGCCTTTTTCGCCGGACCCGACCGGAAAAATTGCCGCCGTATTGATGATTGCGTCAATGCCGCCGAACTGAAGCACGGCATGTTTAGCCGCCGCCGCGATACTCTGTGGCGATCCGATATCGATCACGGTATGTGAGACCGCATCGACCGAACCGAGTGCGACCGCTTCGCCGGCTACTGCCTTCGCCGCTTCTTCATTCATATCGGCTACCACGATATGCGCGCCTTTGCGAGCTAACAGCAAAGCCACTTCGCGTCCGATGCCGCTCCCGCCGCCGACCACCACCAAAATCTTCCGGCTGAACTCCGCTTCCGGCGGCATGCGCTGCAGTTTTGCCTCCTCGAGCGCCCAATACTCAATCCGGAAGGCCTCTGACCGCGGCAGCGCCACATAATTCTTGTAGCTCGAAAATTCCTGCGACGATTCCGGCCTCCTCGCCTGCGGATAGGGATGCTTTACTTCGCCTTCATCTAACGCGTTTGCGCCCGCCATCACGTGAATCGCGTTGATAAAGAATTCAGTGGTGATCCGCGCCTCTTTCTTGTTCTTGCCGAAGCCAAACAGTCCCAGGCCCGGAATTAGCACCACGGATGGATTCGAATCACGTAACTTCGGTGAATCCTTGGTGGCCCAATCCTTGTAATACGCCCCATATTCTTGCCGATAAGCTTCCGCACGCTCTTTGATCCGGGACTTCAGAATCTCCACATCCTCTTTCCCACCGTTCCATTCAATGAGCAAAGGGCAGATGCGTGTCCGCAAAAAGTGGTCGGGACAACTCGTCCCGAGTTTTCCCAATTCCTGTGCCCACCTCGAACCGGCAAAGTTTAAAACGTCCTCATGATCGGTGTAATGAGCAATCGCCCGGCGATTGGAAGACACGATGCCGCGCAGCGTAGGCAGAATCTGCACGGCAATCTCCCGGCGATTGGGCAAAGCGGAGTGCTCCATGCCGCCGAACAGGGGTCCAGCTTTTGCCTGGTGTGCGCTGATAAACTCACCCATCTGGTCGATGGTCCGAATGCTGTTCAAATAGCATTCGCGCTGCGTGTTGCCCCAGGTAAAAAGACCGTGGCTGCCCAGCAAAACTCCGTCACAGCCGGGATTCTCCTTTACCGCGCGCTCCAACTGAATTGCCAGTTCGAATCCCGGCCGCTGCCAGTGAAGCCACACGATTCTACGTCCGAACTGCCGGTTGAACTCCTCCAACTTCTTCTTCCCGTTTGCGCTGGCCGCAATCGCAATCGCCCAATCCGGATGCAAATGGTCTACGTGCGGATACGGTATGAACGCGTGCAGCGGCGTGTCGATCGAGGCCGCCACACGATTTTGCCCAAATGCCGAAATCGGATAGTATCCGACCATCTCATCTTCGTATGTCTCGCCCTTATAAAGCTGCTTCAGCTCCTCCAGGCGCTCAAGGTAAACGAGGGCGAAACCCGATTCCTTTATTGAGCCAAGGTCGCCGCCACTCCCTTTTACCGCCAGGACCCGCACTGGCTTACCGCTAAAGGGGTCAGGCAAGTCAATCTTGGAACTGGTGTTGCCGCCTCCGAAATTCGTAATGCGTAAGTCGGCGCCCAGCAAGTTAGAACGGTAGCGCAGGAGCGCCAATTGATCGCCGGACAAGGCCGCCGCTTGCTTCTCATCCCACAGATCTTTCAGATAAACTGTCTCGCTGATTTCAGGCATAGTTACTCCAAAGCTTTTCAGAATTCTTATCGCGAGTTGTTACGCATACGACGAAACGCTCGACATGTTGCGCGCTCGACGTTCCTTGGCGGCACGTTCGCCGTAACCGCTCTGGAGGTAGGCCTCCAGCGGATCTTCCGGCAATCCCTTCGCCGAACGCCACTCCCGGACAAGCGGCCTCACATCGGTGGCAAACGCGTCCTGCAAACAACTCTCGGCTGGAATTAAGTCCGAGCGGTTTTGCGCTGCAACCAGCTTTCGATGATCTACCAGCGCCGCTTTCGCAAAAAGCTCCTGCGCCATCGCCACGGTTTGAATTGTTGCCTCGATTTTGCCCTTCAAGTTATGGCTCTGATCGATCATATACGCCACGTTCGCGCTGCGCCCAGTTTCCCATTCAAAAAAACGAATCTCGTGGAAGATGCGGAACACCTGGTAAGGGTCGATCGAACCAATCGTCAAGTCGTCGTCGGCATAGCGCCGGTCGTTAAAATGAAATCCCCCAAGCATCTCTTCCGCCAGCAGCCACGCCACGATCTGTTCAATATTCTGCGCCGCATAGTGATGCCCGGTGTCCACCAAGACTTTTGCGCGCGGTCCTGCGGCTCGCGCGAACAGCAGCGCCATCCCCCAATCCGCTATATCGGTGTGATAAAACGCCGGCTCGAAGGGTTTGTATTCGATCAGCATCGTTTGATTCGATCCGAGCTGTTCATGCGACAGCCGCAAATGCTCTTCAAACCAACGTTTTCGTTGACGAATATTGGCTGTTCCCGGATAGTTCGATCCATCGGTAAACCAATAGGAGACCAACCGGCTCTGCAACGATTTGCCGATTTGGATGCTCAGTTCGGAATGCTCGAGAGCCTTCTTTCGAATCTCCTCATCCGGATTGGCAAACGACCCAAACTTGTAGACTTGATCTTGAAATAAGTTGGGGTTGATCGATCCTGGCTGGATCCCATAACGCTTAGCCAACCCCACAACTTCTGGTACGCTCTCGAGCCCTCCGGGCAAATCCCACAGCACATGCAACGCGATCGACGGGCAAATTCCTGTCAGTGTATGCACCTGACCGGCATCGCTAAACTTTTCCTCAATCGTAGTGGCCGCGCCGGGTTGAATGAACTTGCCAAACCGCGTGCCAGTATTTGCAAAGCCCCACGATGGGATCTCGATGCTGAACGCGTCAAGTGCACGAAAAACTTTGTCCCGTAAATCAGAGTTCATGATGCCCCCTCTTGTGCGTTTTCGTCACTGATCAGCAAGACATCAAGCGTACGCGGGCCGTGTACCCCTTTAATCCGCGTCATCTCGATATCAGCCGTAGCGGACGGCCCGGCAATAGTTGTAATCGGGCTCCCCGCAAACCGGCTCATCCGCTGAATTCCCTCCGGAACTAGCTCCTCTACTTGATTTTCAAATACGCAGCAAAGATGGTAATCCGGTATCAAACTCAAGGCGCGAACCCCTTCAGTTGGCGTGTGGCGCAGCACAATCGTTCCAGTAACTGCAATAGCCAACGCGCACCGGCTGATCACGCCCTCAAATTCGTTAAGAGCGTCATAGCTCAACCCGCCGGCTTGAGCAAATTCAAAACCGGCTAGCAGCCATTCCTCCGGAATATCCCCCGTTACGAGAACCCGCCGCTTATTCCGCTCACGCAGAATATGGCCGATCGAAGACGCAATCTCGTTCCCGGCGCATCCATGCACCCCGCATCCGTAATCAAGCAGGCGATCTGTAAACAGATCGATGCGCGCCACCAAATCGCGCCCGCCCCGCTGTTCGTAATGCCGGGGAATCGTTGCGTACTCCGCCTGCCGGCTACTCGACGCACTAATTGTCGATCGCCGCACACGAGTCAAAATCTCTTCCCGTGCTGTCATGCTCGCGCTTCCTCGCGTTCCGCCCACCAGTCCCGAAACGATTGTTCTGGAATCGCATCCAAATCGCGACCCGCCGTCCATCCCGCCAGTAACCCAGGAAGATGGTGCAACTGGCCTCCGCGCTCGAAAGGAATCTGCCCGAGCCTGCCAAGTTTCTGCGCCGCGCCCAACCTGGCGCCGTCAGTCAACATGAAACCGGCTGTCCGCATGGTTACTTTTTCCATCAGAGGTCCATGTCCCCTCTCCACTACTTTCGCCCGCAGATGTATCAATATCTCCGGAATATTGATCTTCACCGGACAGACCTCATAGCAAGCGCCGCATAACGACGAAGCATAAGGCAGCGACTGCGAATGCTCCATGGCCTGCAGTTGCGGCGTCAATATCGCGCCGATCGGTCCGGCATAAATTGATCCGTAGGCGTGTCCGCCTGTCTGCTGATACACGGGGCATGCGTTCAAGCACGCACCACAGCGAATGCAGTCCAGCGTTTCGCTCGTTTCCGGATCGGATAACACGTTTGTTCTTCCGTTATCCAGCAGCACAACATGAAATTCCTCCGGTCCATCCTCCGGAGCAACACCAGTCCACAGTGAGTTATAAGGGTTCATGCGCTCGCCCGTGGCCGAACGGGGCAGAATCTGCAGAAACACCTCCAGGTCGCGAAATGTCGGAATGATCTTTTCAATGCCGGCCAGGGTAACCAAGACTTGCGGTAGCGTCACACACATGCGCCCGTTTCCTTCCGACTCCACCATGCACACCGAACCCGTCTCCGCCACCAGGAAATTCGCTCCGCTGATTCCCACCTTTACTCGAAGAAACTTCTCGCGCAGATACAGGCGCGCCGCTTGGGCCAGGTCGTCCGGACGGTCGCCTAACTCTACGAGCTTCATCTTCTCGAGAAAGATCTGCCGCACCTCCATGCGATTTCTGTGAAGGGCCGGCACCACAATGTGGGACGGCTGGTCCTCTCCAAGCTGAATAATCAAATCGGCTAAATCAGTCTCGATCGGTGTAATGCCCGCCGCTTCCAGCGCCGCATTCAAGCCCGTCTCGTCCGAGGTCATCGTCTTTACTTTGATCACCTCAGTCGATTGGCATCCGCGTATAATTCCGGTCACAATCGAGTTGGCCTCGTCCGCATCACGCGCCCAATGTACTTTCCCGCCAGCCCGCGTACACGCCTGCTCAAACTGCTGCAAATAAGAATCCAGATAGCGCAGTGTGTGCTGTTTAATCGTGTGCCCTGCATCGCGCAGCTGCTGCCAGTCCGGAAGCTCGCCCACCGCCTGGTCCCTTTTGCGCCGGATCACCCTAGTTGCGTGCCGCACGTTATGCCGCAATTGGGTATTGCGGACGAGCGCCTTCGCCGCATCGGGAAAGCTCGGCGCGTCGGCCGCGCCGCCCACTCGCACGCTCATGGCCTCTCCTTCGAAGCCAATATTTCAGCTATGTGTACGCACTTTACGCCCGCTCTTTGGCGGCTCAACCCTCCGCCGATATGCATCAGGCACGAATTATCAATCGCGGTGCAAACCTCGCTCTCCGTATCCAGGACACAGCGCAATTTATCAGAGAGCATCGCTGCCGAGACATCCGCATTCTTGATCGCAAACGTGCCCCCGAAGCCGCAGCATTGCTCGCTCTCCGCCAGCTCAGTCAGCTGCAGCCCGCGTACGTTCTGCAATAGCCTCGTTGGCTTATCGCCCACGTGCAGCGACCGCAGTGAGTGGCACGACGAGTGAAGAGTCACGGTATGCGGATAGAAGGCGCCCACATCCACCACACCCAGCTTATCTACCAGCAGCTCCGAAAATTCGTAGACGCGCGGCAGAAGCGCGGCTGTCCGTTCGATCAGTTTCGCGTCGCCGGTCCGGTCGGCCATCTTGGGATAGTGGTCACGCACCATCGCCACACAGGAGGAGGAGGGAACACACACTGCATCGGCCCCGGCAAACACGTCCACGAAATGCTTCATCATCGGAAACGCTTCCTTCTGGTAGCCGGTGTTATAGTGCATCTGCCCGCAACAAGCTTGCGCGGCAGGAAAGTCAACCCTGTGTCCAAGCCGTTCGAGCACCTCCACCACCGCCTTTCCGGTCTCGGGGAACAGCGTATCGTTATAGCACGTGATAAATAGGGAAATCTTCAAACCCTAATTGCATCACAAGGCCGAAAAATGATCGTCACCGTTCAACAACACCTCTTACAAGAACAGCAGCGCTTCCCCGGAGCGCGCGGCCGATTCTCCTGGTTGCTATCCGGCATTACTCTCGCCACGAAAATGACGGAAGCCAAGATTCGGCGTGCCGGCTTGCTTGATTTGCTCGGCGCCGCTGGGCAAACCAATGTTCAGGGCGAAGCGCAGCAGAAGCTCGACGTTTACGCCAACCAGGCCCTTCTGCACTGTCTTGGATTGCGCGACAGCGTGGCTGCGCTGATCTCGGAAGAGAACGAGGAGCCCGTCACTTTCGACCGCCACGGCGACGCAGGAGAATACGCCATCGTCTTCGATCCACTCGACGGCTCCTCCAATATCGACGTCAACGTCAACGTCGGAACTATATTCTCCATTTTTCGTTGTTCCCCGCAATCCGGCGACCCGAAGCGCGCGCTTCTGCAGCCCGGCACGCAGCAGATTGCCGCCGGCTACGTCGTGTACGGGCCGTCAACCATCCTCGTCTACACCACTGGCCAAGGTGTGTTCGGCTTTACTCTTGATCCGGCCATTGGCGCCTACGTCCTCAGCCATAACCAGATGCGCATGCCCGATCACGGCGGCTATTACTCCGTGAATGAAGCGAATGCCGACCGATTTCCTCCGCAGTACGGCCGTTTTTTGGAGAAGCTGCGCAAGGGAGAGCTGGGCCGGAAATATAGTTCCCGCTACATCGGGTCGCTGGTGGCCGACTTTCACCGGACGCTGCTCAAAGGCGGCATTTTCCTCTATCCGCCGACCGCCAGTTATCCGGAGGGAAAACTTCGCCTGCTCTACGAAGCAAATCCACTTGCTTTCATCGCCGAACAGGCCGGTGGCATAGCCATCGACGGTAAGCGACGCATCCTAGAAATCGAACCGTGCGATATTCACCAGCGAACCGCGTTTGTTATCGGCAGCCGCCAAGAAGTAGAGGCTTTTCGAGCGTCGTAGGGTTGAGGAGCGGGTCCAATCGCTTCGCTGATGGCTCCGAGTTTAGACGGCCTCAGGCGGCTTTGAGATAGCCTTTGGCCTTGTATTCGTAATAGCGGCCGTATTTGATCGCGTTGTGGCGGTCCTCCTGCCTGATACGTTGGGCGATTTCGGCGGATGAAAATTCAAAGCCAATTTCGGCTGGATCGAAGGCGACGCCGTATTCTTCGGCAGTTTTATAGTGCCGGATGGCGTTATCCCAGCGCGCTTTTTCGTCTTTCTCACGTTGTTGGGTGGCGGCTTGGCGTTCGGCGAGGAGGCTCTTTAGCTGCGCTTCGTCCTTTTCATACTGGCGGCGGAGGCGTGATTCCTGAAGCGATAGATTGGTGAGGTCGCGACGGTAGGTGAGCAGGATCTGAGATTCGATCATGGCGCGGCGGACGGTTTCGTCCGTTTCGTCTGAGAACTGCGCGGCGAGTTCGCGGCGGCCGATGGCATAGATGCCGGCTTCGAGAGAGGGGATGCGCTCAAGTCGCCAGAGGGTGTCGGCGAGGGACTGGCTGAGGCGTTTTTCTTCGTCGGTTTCGGGAGAGAACTGCTGCGAAAGGCGCTCGACATGCGCCTGGTATGCCGCGACATCGTCGGAGGGCAGCAGGATGGTGCGGCCGGTGAGACCCGTTTTCACAGCGTTGTGGGAGATTTTGGCTTTTCCTTCAGACGAAGTAGGGCCGCTCGAGAGTTGGGCATTCGCGCGATTGGCGGCGAGCTGTTTTTCCGATGTTGCCATGTGGGGAAAGACTTTCGTTTCCAGCATACGGGGGCTTGTCAAGGGTTTCGAGCACCAAAGGGCCGGAAACATTGTGTTTTTGGCTTGTGACTGTAGTATGCTGGCCGAGCGGATCTCGCTCTCGTAGCTGGATGGCGTCGGCGCTTCAGGCGCTCAATGGACGCAGCCGTTGTTCAGCGTGGAGAAGGGCAGACGATGCAGAAAGCCGGCCTTAGACTACACTGCGTATGATTTCGACCAGCTGGTTTGAAGAATCGAGCGGTGCTTCAGGAGGAAAAACAATGCGATTATTTTGGGTGATCGTCCTCTTCGGTTCAAATTTAGTAAGTGCGGCGTCAGTAGCTGTTATCACCGAAGAGAGCTCTTCGTTCTCCTCTTCCTGCTCGGCGGGAATGACGAGTCTGAGTCCTTGTCCTCCTGGTATTCCGGGAGCAACGGGTGGGATCAGCGGTCCGGATTACCAGGTAGGCGCTAACGCCGGTCCCAGCCCTGTTGGTCCGCCTACTTTCATCCCGGGTGCGAGGATGGTTTCAGTAGGTGTCGATGCTGCAGCGGAGTATTCCTGCGGACCTGTTCTTCCGTGTCCGCCCTTTGTTCCTCTTTCGGCCAGTGCCAACGCAAGCGCTTCGATCTCCGGCTACACGGAAGGTCCAAGCAGGCTGGGTTCAATTCAGGTGAGTGTAGTCGTCGGTTCAAATCACGACTCGCCTCCAGGTTTTGGGTTCAGTGACGGCACTAATTTTTATGGCATCGGGGCTGGCGCACCGCCCGGCTCGCTCAATCCCTGCTGTGGAGGCGCCTATGATGCCACCCTGCCATTCATGCTTGGGGGACCGTTTTCGGCGGGGGTTTCGGCGAATGCCGGAAGCGGCGTCTCGTCATGCCCGGTGGATTCCTATCCCATCACTTGTGTTGGGGCGGGGCCTAGCGCGAATGCAGTCATTTCATTCGTCCTCCTCGAACCTGACGGCTCTGCCATTCCTTTCGTCAGTACCCCGGAGCCTGGCCCGTGGGCTCTTTGCATACTTGGCCTTCTGTTCGCTATTCCACGAGTCAGGCGCTCCCGAAGATAAGAAGTCATTCGCTGCGACCTGAGTGCGTTTAATGGTCGCGTTCGATCGTCGCAAACCAGGCCGGTACGCCGTTGTCGTCTGAATCCGGTCCGGCTCGATGGCAGCGACATTCCATCCATTGCCGGGCGTGAAGGCCGCTCTCAGCTCCTCCTGACTGATGGGGTGCGGGCCGATATCAGTGCCGTCGTCGCTGAAGCACAAGACATGCAGGGTTCCATTGTGCTCGGTCACCGAGGCCGGACTCGGCCCATATACTGAACGCTGGTCCCGCAGCCCAAACTGGGCGGTGGTCACGAACTCCATTCATTCTTGGTCTGATCGACGGTTTGCCGACCGCACGAACACAATTCGCAGACACTGCGGCTTGACTTGTGATCGAGCGGGAAACGCAATTTATGGGACAGCCCCGAAGGCGGGGGCGGGTGTGCGAACAGGCGCCGATGCGCGTAGCGCGACACGAATCACGATGGTCGGGCCGCACAACACGTGAGCTTGTTTCATGAAGATTCATGAGCTGGAAGTCCAGGGGACAGCGACCAAAAGCGATCACTCAACAGCCGCAGAGGCTGGGTGGGCGAGGCAGCTGCAAACTCGCTGCTGCATGTACCAGCGCTAAATTGAAAGAGAAGCCATCATGAGCATCCCCGAATTCGACGCGGTAATCGTTGGCTCCGGCGCAACCGGCGGCTGGGCAGCCAAGCGGCTGACTGAGGCTGGTATGCGCGTGGTAGTTCTCGAAGCCGGTCAACGCGTTACCCCCAAAGATTTCACCGAACACGAGCCTACCTGGAAGCTCCCCTATCTGGGGTTATCGCCTCTGGTGGCGCAAGCCCGGCCGATTCAAAGTACCTGCCCTTCCTGCACCGAATACAACTACAAGTGGTTTGTAGACGACCACCAAAATCCGTACACCCAAGAGCAGCCGTTCACCTGGATTCGCATGCGCGTTCTCGGCGGCCGAACCTTGAGTTGGGGACGACAGTGTTATCGCTTGAGCGATCTCGATTTCAAAGCGGCCTCTCACGACGGTTTTGGTGACGACTGGCCCATTAACTACGCGGAGATGGCGCCCTACTATTCGCTGGTCGAACGCTACGTGGGCGTGAGCGGCCAGCGTGAGAACTTGCCGCAGCTCCCGGACGGCGATTTCCAACCGCCGATGCAATTCACGCGCGGCGAAAAGCTCTTCAAGGGCGCGGTTGAGCGCGAGTTCGGACGCCGCGTCACCATCGGCCGCAGCGCTAATCTTACGAAGGACTTGAACGGTCGTTTCGCCTGCCACTACTGCGGACCGTGTTATCGCGGGTGCATCACACGCTCCTATTTCAACAGTCCTGCTACGACGCTTGCTGACGCGGAGAAAACCGGCCGCCTCGAAATCCTCACCGGCGCCGTTGCCGCCCAAGTTCTGATGAAAGACGGCCGCGCCTCCGGCATCTCCTACGTCGAAGAGCAAACGCGCGAACGGAAAGAAGTGCATGGCAAGATCGTCATGCTATGCGCCTCATCGCTCGAGTCCGTGCGGCTGCTGTTTAACTCCAAAATCTGCAACGAGAGCGGCGTGCTGGGCAGTTACATCATGGACAACAAGTTTCGCGCCGGTGCTAGCGGTAGGCTGCCCGCCGGCGAAGCGCGTCCCTGGTATGGTCCGCCAATTCGCCCGAATGGCATCTACATCCCGCGCTTCCGCAACGTGACGGAAAAAGAAACAAACGGTTTTCTGCGCGGCTATGGCTACCAGGGCGGATGCGGTCCGGCCTTCGACATGTCTGCGCCCGGCATCGGCCCGAGCTACAAAGACGCCGTACGGGAAGGGCATTGGCAAATGCAATTGACGGCCTTCACCGCATGTCTACCTCGAAAAGAAAATCGCGTCGAGATCGATTCTGAACGGGCCGATGTATGGGGTATCCCGATTCTCAAAATGAATGTCGCCTGGAGCGACAACGAGTTCAAGATGATTGCCGATGCGCAAGCGGAAGCCGCGGCCATGTTGAAAGCTGCCGGCGCTAGCGAAATCCGTACCTATGATCAGCAATCCAAACCTGGCGCGTCCATCCATGAAACCGGCGGGGCGCGCATGGGTAACGATCGGAAAACCAGCGTCCTGAATCGCTTTAACCAGACACACGAAGTCAAGAATCTCTTCGTGACCGACGGTTCTTCCTTTGTCACCAACGGCTGCCAAAATCCAACGCTGACCATGATGGCTCTGACGGTCCGCGCCACCGATTACATCGTCAACGAATATGCAAAACAGATCTCTTGAGCCCTAAGCCCGAGTTGCGAATCGCCCTGCTCGGGCAGGGCTTCATGGGCAAAGCCCACTCGAATGCGTACGCTCAAGTCAGCCGTTTTTTCGACATACCTTTCAAGCTGCGTCTCAAGGTTCTATGCGGCACGAACGCAGAGACGTTACAGCGATCTGCCGAAACCTGGGGCTGGGAAGAAACTGCCATCGATTGGCGTTCGGTTGTTGAGCGCAACGATATCGATCTTGTCGATATCGCACTTCCAAATCACCTCCATCCCGAAGCCGCCATCCGTGCTGCTACTGCGGGCAAGGTTGTGCTCTGCGAAAAGCCTCTCGCCAACACGCTAGAAGAAGCGCTGCGCATGGCTGCCGCCGCACGTCAAGTCCCGAACATGGTCTGGTTCAACTATCGCCGTGTGCCTGCCATCGCTTACGCGAAACAATTGATTGATGCTGGCAAGTTGGGTCAGCCCTACCACTATCGCGGCCTCTACTTACAGCAGTGGGGTCCCGATAAGAGGCGCCCTGTGAACTGGAAGATGTCCCGCGCTGAAGCCGGTAGCGGCGTCGTCGGTGACCTCCTCTCTCACTCCATTGATCTGGCTTTATTTCTGAACGGAAAAGTCGCCAGACTCACCGCCTCGACAAAGATTTTCGCAGAGGGCAGGGAAGTGGAAGACGCTGCTCTGTTGCTCACCGAGTTCGCAAACGGTAGCATCGGAACGATCGAAGCCTCGCGCTACGCCATCGGATCGCGAAATCGCAATACTTTCGAAATCAGCGGCCTCGGCGGAATGCTCCGCTTCGATCTGGAAGATCTGAACCGCCTCGAATTCTTCGACGCAACCGATCCTTCACCGTTGCAGGGCGAACGCAATCTGCTCGTTACCGACCCGCAGCATCCTTACGGCCGCGATTTCTGGAAACCCGGCCACATCCTCGGTTACGAACACACCTTTATCGCCGCACTCGCGGACTTTCTCTCGACCCTCACTAGCGGGGAGCCATTCCATCCAAACTTCGACGATGGTGTCGCTGTCCAGCAGGTACTCGCGGCGGTGTTGCGCTCCGCCAACTCCCAACGGTGGGAAACTGTATAAGAATGCATCTCTCCAGGCGCGCATTGCTTGCAGGTTTGGCCGCGATGCCCTTCTCCGCGCCGGCTCTTTCCGAGCCGCTTTCTACGTTCCTGGATTCTCGCCAGCTAAATACCGTGGCGGCTATGAGCGAGACCTTCATCCCGCGTACCGACACGCCCGGCGCTCGCGATGCAGGTGTCCACCACTACATCGACGCCATTCTCGCCGCTAGTCCCGAGCCAGCAAGAGGGCATTTTCTAGAAGGCTTAGTTCTGCTTGACAGACACTGTCTCGAGAAACATCGAGCGCCTTTTGCGGAACTGCAGACTAGCCAGCAAAATGCATTACTGTCGGCCATCTTGACGAATCCAGCGCTTCCCAGCCCTGCCCTACATCAGTTCGTGGCTCAATCGAAACTGTTCGTGGCGCGTATCTACTACGCGACCGAAGCTGGTCAAGCCGAGCTAAATAAAGGCGGCCGGGTTCCTGCCAAGTATTACAGTGATTAGCGGACAGGCAAAATTTGCCGTTCTTCCCCGACCCGGTACTCATCGGATAACGTAAGTCTCTCAATTAAAAAGGCCTGACCTCTGGCCCTCTAGTTGCTATCGGTTACGGAAGGAAGGAAAAACCATCTTCATGAAATACCTTTTGGCTTGGATTTTAGGCGTTCCCGGCGGACTCATCTTACTGTGGTTCTTATTCAGCCACCATTAATCCTGAACTGCGGATGGATCAACCCAGCTGGGTTCATCCATCCTTCCCCCGCCACCCTACTCCTGCCCTCAAGACTTTAGCCTCAACCGTTGTAAATCGGTGTAAGCCTCAGATGCACGCCGAAAACAGCCTTGACAGTTTCCGTGGTCATGTCTACAATGTAGACATAGTGGCTGAACTACTTGGCACGTTTGAGCAATCTGTCCTAATGGCTGTCGTCAAGCTCGCCAATGAAGCCTATGGCCGCGCGATTCTCCGTGGCGTGCAGCTCGGTCTGGACCGTGAAGTAGCCGCCGGGGCAATCTATGCCACTCTCGATCGCCTGGAACAAAAGGGCCTGATTTCCTCACGGTTGGACGAAGGTACACCAGTGCGTGGCGGCCGCGCGCGCCGTTATTATCGTCTCACCGCCGCTGGCGCCCAGTCGTTGAACGAGTCGAAAGCGGCACTGGAACAAATGTGGCGAGGCACCAAATGGCCCCTGGGAGCGAAGGTATGAATCCGGACGAGCCTCCGCTCTGGTTGCAACGCGCGCTGTTACGTTTTCTAAACACGCGTGACCGGGAAACGATTTCCGGAGACTTGCTCGAGGAATACCGGGAAGAACAGCTGCCACGTTCGG
>DATAYL010000381.1:0-4964 GCA_036272575.1 Bryobacteraceae bacterium
AAAGTTGCTTACGCTTGAGTATTCGCTCCCGATGCAGGCTGACGAAAGATTGAAGGTCTTCGTATCTAGATCCTTCACTCCAGCCGAAAGCAGTGCGCGACTGGATTGTGGAACTGAGACGATTACTCCCGAGAAGTCGGCATTTCGACTGGAAACTGTTCTACCTGGACGTATAACGCGCAAACCGTTTTCTTAACTCTGATCGGCGGGCGTTCTTTGCTCCTCGTGAGCAGCAGCCTGGCTGGACATGCATGCATCATGCCTGCCCTCATCGTCTGCACGACGTCCACCAAACGCAATCCATTTACCATCAGGGGTCCAAGCGAGATTGCCTGGCGACAAGACACGTTTCGTTGCCATAGCGCTCCCTTCCTGACGTGTGTTGATGGTTCCAATTTTTCGCTCAGCTCCCCCGAGGGCAGGGATCACCAACACGTCTGCGGTAACAGGAGTATTGAACCGGAGAAATGCGATTAGCTGGCCATCGGGCGACCATGCGGGGCTGTCGTCCCATGCCGGATTTGTGGTCAAGCAGAGGTTCTCCGGAACCAACCAACTTCACATAAATGTTGAAATTGTCCTCGCTCGACCCGTTCCAAGCAAATGCTACTTGACTGCCATCCGGTGAAAGACTGGGGCTGTATCTCGGAACCGGGGTATGCGGTCAGTGGAACGGCCCGAGAAGATCCTTGGGACCGCTGGAGGAATGCAGAGATCCTCGCCTACTTGGCGCGATCATGAGAGCAATCAAGAGAGATACTGCAGTTCCTGCCACCCAATACCAACGTCTCTTCCGGAGCCGCAGGTGTTTCGCCCGAGGCTGAGGTGAACTGGAAACCTGCTCTGACGGCTCCGCATTGTGGTTCTGTGCCGGAGTTGTCACTTCTGCTATGAAGCGATAGCCGTGCTTCGGAACAGTCTCAATCCACTCCGCACCGTCCTCTCCCAGGGTTTTGCGCAGAGTCGAAATCTGGAACGACAGGTTCGCCTCCTCCACAAACACGTCAGGCCACAGCGAAGCCATCATTTCCCACTTGGACAACAACCGTCCCTCACTCTTAACGAGCAGGACAAGTAGATCGAAGGTCTTCGGAGCCAGATTGACCGGCGCTCCCGCACGGGTGAGAGTTCGCGAGGAGAGGTCGAGGCTGTATGACCCAAAGCTGTACAAGGCGCCTGGTTTCACGACCGTAGCACCCTTACAATTTCCTAGGAACTTACTTTGCGATCACTTAGGACTCACAAAGGACTTGCCGAGCGGCTTGGCGTCAGCTTAGGTCCGTGGACCCTTGGAACACTTACCAGTCTGTACGGCGAACAATCAGTGTAGTACAGCGCGAGGCGTTGCGCAGCCTGACCTTCGCTGTCACTCTTCTTCCTACTGTAGCTGTGGCGCAGCAGGAGTGTAACATCTTACCTATCACGACGCACCGCGCTATAGATTTGGACGCTTGCCGGCCAACGCCTATCAGTGCCGGCGAGAAAGAAATGGTTCTGAAATCCCTTCCGCCGGAGGGCGAAGTCACCGAAGTGGCTGAAAGGGAGGCGAAAACTGACCGATCTCGCCCGCGTTCTCCGATTCCATCGGCGTGACGATGTGTATGCCGTGAAGGTCATTTCCGTACCGCAGGCTTGGACCGGTCTGTACGGCCGAGCCGTTCTTCTCATCTCACTCCCCGCTTTGCAGTTCCTCGCTTCCCAGGAACTCCAGGCCCTGGTTGCCCACGAGGTCGGACACGAATACCTATGGAAAGAGTATGCCGCTGCACGAAAAGATAATGATTTCTTGCGCCTACAAGAGCTCGAACTAGCCTGCGATGCACTTGGGGTACTTACGTTAGAGCGCATCGGAGTCAAACCCGTTCGGCTGGTCACGGGCTTGGAAAAAATCGCCTCTTTCAATCGCGAGCGCTTTGGCCCGGCCAGAGACCAGAGCAGTTATCCATCTATGGAAGTGAGGCGAGATCTTATCAAAGGGATGTTGTCGTCAAGTTTCCACAAGTAAGATACTGCTGACGAAGCGGAGAGATCCTTGCTTCGGAAAGTGTCCGAAGGAAAGCCGCCCGGCTTACGGGAATGGCAGGCCCGATTGAATGCCGCTGTCAACCGGATCAATCACGGAATCCGAACTCGACGGGTGATTTGCCCGTTGCTCTCCCAGTAGGTTACTTTGCTCGAAAGGAATGGATCGTCCGGCGCGGGTTGAATGTTGCCGTGCACGTCAATCGAGCGTGACCGAACAGTGTGTTCACCGCGCGTTGGCGCGTTCCAATCTAACGTCCAGAACCTCCATGAGTAGCCACGAGCGTTTCTTCTTCTACGCCCGAAGTTCTCGCGCGTTTCGGGTGTTGCTGTCGTCGCGTCAGCCTGGTTCCCCTCCATCTCGTGTGCCGGCGGTCCTTCAAGCGCCGCATCAAGCCAGGGCTCATGATCGATTTGCACTTGTACCGCCGCGATCGGCGCGCCCCAGGCAGCGCCTTTAATCGTATAGTGACCACTTGCTCGACGCGACACGTGACCCGGCGCGGATTTAAGACGGATAGTCCCACAGTGCTGAATGTCCAGAGGGTCTGGACGTTCCGGTGCTCCTCGCGGATGCTGACATAATCGCGCGCCATGAAGCGGTTGGCGTAACGCTGGTCTCTAACCTCAATGCGCGTCAACCACTTGACATTGGCCACGCCGAACCATCCGGGAGCAATCAGGCGCAGAGGGAAGCCGCGCACCGGGGGCAACGGCTCCCCGTTCAATTCGTAGCAGAGGAGATTGTCGCGGCCGAGCGCGTCACGGATCGACATGCTCCGGGCGAATTGCTCCGTGATCGTCAAGTCCTGATTACCGCTGACGGGATTGGGAACAGCCGTTCCCGTGTGACCGCCTCCGAGGATTCCCCCGTTGTCGCGAATGGTGACGGTGCCGCTATCCACGCCATAAAAGACGACCTCAATTCCGTGCTCGAGCACGCCCGCTTCCTCAAGTAAGGAAGCAACCGGCGTGCCCGCCCAATGCCCATTTGCAACCGCACTAGTGAAAAAGTTGAATCCGTTGTCACCGGAACACTCGAGAGTGAAATCCAGTTCGCGACGCTCGCGAGCTTTGAGGTCGGCTACCGTCAGGGACATGGGGCGCGCGACAAGACCAGTGATGTCGAGCCGCCAGCTTTCCTCGTCCAGGTTATGCGGTAGATCATAATGGTACACCGTGAAAAACCGATCGTTTGGCGTCAGCCAAGAATCAACGAGGGTCTCCCAGGGCTGTAGAGTGTAATCGAAACCAGGAGGCTGCGACTCGGGCTGGTCTAGCCACGGGATGACCTCCTCATCGGAGTGCCCGAACGCCATTTCCGGCATCGATATCCGAAGCATGCTCGTACCCGCAAAGACCGCACCAGTACCTTTCAACAAGTTGCGTCGCGAAATCTCTGGCTTATTCATTGCTACTTCTCCCTTCGATTTCCGTTTCAGAAACTACAAATTGCGCCGCTAACGTCCGCTTACCGGTGCGAGCCATGAATTTCAAACTTCAATCGAAAGTTGCAGCCGTAGGATGTTTCGCCGATATTCTGGGCATCCACTTCGCCGACCGCATTGCGGAACCGTCCCGTTCCACCGAGAATCACTCGTCGAGCTGAAAAATAGGCGTTCGGGTACATGCCGTCCGTCAGGATTGCACTCCCGTCGTTGCCGAACGTCAATATTTCGGTGGCGAAAGCCATTGCAGGTGCCGCGCTCCGGTCACCGAGCATCGCGCGATTGAAATTATCCAGATCAGTAATCCAGGTGCCACGAACCTTGTAAGAGCCGATAGCGCCGGGCGTATCCAGATCGAAGGTATCGCTCCCCGGCGGAATTGTGCCTTCTGGATAGAACGCCCCATCCTGAAAGAAGGTGTCGCCCGGAGAAAAGACAAGGGGATTGTTTAGGGTTTCCGACGGATCTTTGCTGTTTTGATAGTAGTTTTTCCCTAGCGCTGCATCAACCGTGAAAGTCCTTACTTCGTCCGTCAGATTCTGAAAGAAGCGGTCCGACTGAACAGTGGATGTAGCCTTCGGAGGGCTTGCCGATGAAACGACCATTGCGGCAGAAAGCGCGATGATCACTCCCGCAGTACTCATCGCCCAAGCGGCGCGAGTACCTGACTTACGCCCATACTCGTTTTTCGTTTCGTTCATGGCTGCTGTTCCCATTCGCAAACCTCTTTCTAGCTGGTTTTAGTGCTCAAGGCCACTTTCCGACCACGGACAAAACGGGTCAGGCGCCAGTTGACCGCATTTAACCGCTAGTGCTTGTATATAATGGCGCGATAGCTCCTGCAGGTTGGAGATGAACAGCGGTCCATATTCCCAGGCAAATCCTTCGGCGACCAAGGGACGCCGGAACCACCTGGACTCCTGGAAGGAGATTGCCTCTTTTCTGGGCCGCAGCGAGAAAACTGTCCGACGCTGGGAAGAAACCGAAGGACTACCGGTTCACCGGCTGCACCACGAAAAGCGCGCCTCGGTCTACGCGTACACGGCCGAGCTGGAGCAATGGCGCGAGACACGGAAGACGGCGGTCGAACATGAACCGGCGCCGGCCGATGCCGGTGTAGAGCGTCAGAACCAAGCTCCTTCGGCTCAGCTTGAGCCCGTCAAAAACGCGACAAATCGACCCGCTAAACGAGGGCTAGTTTGGCTGGTCGCAGGTGTGATCGTCGTCATTTCTGGTGTCGGAGTGCTGGCAGGAATTCATTGGGGTCGCTTGCGGAACTTACCCGCGGCGAAGCCGAGCTTAGTTCGTATTCAGTCCCTTGCAGTGCTGCCATTCAAGAACATATCTGGTGATACGCCTATTTGCGGTAACGTGCTTTTTGAGCGCACCATCCGCGATTTCAGCGGACGTCCCGCGCGGTCGGCAACCGGGACCTGACCTTCTCTTTAGCCCGCCTGGTTACGCGAAATATCGGTAGCGACCTTAGTAGCGCGT
>DATAYL010000382.1:0-5825 GCA_036272575.1 Bryobacteraceae bacterium
AGATCCAACCTTTACCGACGGGAGAGTACAGACTGCGTGTAAGGGGTGGGAAGAACTACTTGGTAACGCGCCTATACAAAGACCACCTCAGAGATCTGGCTCAACTGTGGGTAGGCTCAGAGCGCTTTCCCGGCTAACACAAAGCCAAGGCACTTACCTTGTTATTTGCTCTGATAACGGGCCTCCGTCCAACAGGACGACTCTCGGCGAGTTCAATTGGATGATTGTCGGTGGTGAGAGTGGCAGGGGAGCAAGGCCAATGCAGGAGGACTGGGTACAGAGTCTCCGAAGGCAATGTAGGCATCAGAGGGTCCGCTTCTTCTTCAAACAATGGGGCAGTGTGAACAAGAAGGCGTCAGGATGGCTCCTCAACGACCGCACGTACGACGAGCTTCCAGTGTTGTAATGAATAAGGGGCCCGGAAGAGCCCCTTATGGTTATTCTCTCGGAACGTCGGCTCGGTGGGAATCACATCACCGTCCATCTCGCGCATTCGATTTATAAACTACATTGGATTCATCGTTGTCGTGCTAGCGTTTATCGCGGAGAATGGCCACACGACGATCTTTGGTGATCTGCTTATTGGGCTTCAGGATCAGAAAGAGACGTGCCTGGCTCGTCTTTCCGTTCCTTCAGGTCGCCCCGAGGTTTCTCAACGACGCCCTGCAAGTCTTCAATGGAAGGAATTTCGTCGCGCAACGGTTCGGGCAACTCGCGCGTAACGCGGTAAGTTGACACGCCAATCGGTTTGCCAACGTCGCGAAGGGCGTATTCGACGATAGATTTGCCCGGACATTCCCACCTCTATTCGTTCGGATCCGCTAATACATGAACTTCAACGCAAACTGCACTTGGCGCGGAGCCTCCGCCTCAAGGATATGGTTGAATGTTGGCGAACTGATGTCGCTATCGGGCAACCGGAAATTTGTGCGGTTTAGAATGTCAAACAGCTCCGCGCGGAACTGGAACTGCGTTGATTCTGTTACTTTGAAATTCTTAAGCGCAGCGAAGTCCCAGTCTGCATAAGCCGGGCCAATATTCACGTTGCGACCTTCTGTGCCAAACTGCCCCGCGTTGGCTGTGGGATCGAGTCGGAAGAAAGCGCTGGCATTGAGCCACGAGTTAACCGTGCGCGGCCCGTTGTTGGGGTTGCCGATAAGATTGGGTCGCTGCGCGGAGAATCCCGTGATCTCCGGCGCGCTGCCTTGCGCGGCAACGTCGTTGGAGTCGAAAACGGTGAACGGCGTGCCGCTCATCAGCGTGGCAATGCCATTCAATTGCCAGCCGCCGAGCCCCCACTGGTACCAGTTCTGGGCATGGTTCCAGAACGGAAGAGCCCATTCATAGCTCCCAACGAATCGATTACGCGCGTCGAACAGCGAGAGCCCACGCTCTGCTGCGAGATTGAACGGATCCTGCGCGAGATCGTTTTCGCCTGCGACTGGCTTCGCGGCCGATCCGGTTATGTTGAATGACGACACATCGTCGATGGCCTTTGACCACGTGTACGACGCGAGGAATGACAGCCCGTGGCTGAACCGCTTGCGCATCGACGCTTCCAAGGCGTTGTACGACGAGTTGGCGATGCCCGCGATCTCGCCGGTCGATGAAAACTGGCAACTGCCCGGCGAGTCGGCGAGCGTGCAGCCGGAATAGAGCCGCCGTTGATCGGCATTGCTGGAATTCGAAATCGGCTGGCCGTCCACGGTTCCAGGAACGAATACCGCTGGGTTCGCTTCGATAAAGCGCGGCAGGCGCGTGCCCTTGGTACCGACATATCCGATCTCGAGCAGCCAATCGGCCCCTAACGAATGCTGCAGGTTCAAATCCCAGTCCTGCGTGTAAGGGAGCGTCAAGGTCGGCGACAGGGTCAGGTTCGTGAGTGGCTTGGAGAATGTTCCTGCGGCCGGTTGATTGCCGTTGAACGGATTCGCGAAGTCCGGCAGGCTCACCTGCGGAGTTCCCAGAAAGGGAGGCGCACTGATCGGCGCCTGCAAAGGACCACCCTGTCCAGTGTAATAGGGCTCATAGAAGATACCGTATGCCGCAGTTACCAGCGACTTGCCATTACCGTTCGGATCCCACGCGACGCCAAGGCGCGGCGCAAAGGCCTTCATATCGGTGGGGATCAGGCCTGCGGGCACACCGTGATCGCCCGGATACAATAGCCCCGCCGGCGCATTCGGTAAGACCTGGGACTTCTTCCCCGGCTCAAACAACGATACCCGGTTATGAATTTCGGTATACGGTTCGGGCAAGTCGTAACGCAGTCCGGCATTGATCGTGAGTCGCGACGTGGCCTTATACGTGTCCTGCACGTACAAGTTCGCATTGTTGCCGCGAATGCCGCGCGAGAAATCGCCGATACCTTGCAGGAAGACCACCGGCTGCCCGGTGAGGAAGCTGGCGAACGCGTCCGTTACCGGGAATGGCGAGAATACGAAGAAGCCGTTGGTCGCAATCCCTTGCAGCACGTTGATCTGTTGACGCTGATATCCGCCGCCGAATTTCAGCGCGTGCTTGCCGCGCACCCAGCTCAGCGAGCCGGAATAATCGAAGACGTTTTCGTAGGTGTTGCGTGGGCCGGTGATCGGATCACCAACCGTGGAATAGCCATTCACTTGGATGAATGGCGGTCCAGTAGCGATATCGAGACTCGGCTCGTATTGGAATCCAAGGCTTGAGGGCGGCTGATGGTTTTCGTGCTCGCCGAAGAGGAACTTGTTGCGGAGAAACGAGAATCGAGCCACACCGATGAGGGTCGGCGAAAGGGTGTGCGTCTCTTGCGCGACAAAGGTCTGTGCCCGCTGGTCTTCGCCCACTGGAAACCCCGGCACGCTGGCGCCGCCTGGTGACAGCGGGTCGACCTGGGAGAGCTGGTTGAACATGTAATTGAAGTTCAGCGTGTCATGCGGATTGAGGTAATGGTCTATCTTGATCCCGAACTGATCGGTGTTATTGCTCAAAGTTTGCGTGGTAGAGAACAGATTCATGCCGGCGTTTGGAAGTGGGAAAAAGGTCAGCAGATTTTGGGAAACCGGGTTGAGCTGGGCCGGCGGCACCTGGTTATTAGGGTACGGTGCATTCGCGAAGACATTGAAAAGCTGGTGCGCCGGGTTGTTGCAGAAGCCATCTGTAAAGCCCTCCGGGCAGAGTTCGGAAAAGTCGCCGGTACGCTGCTTCAGTGACGGCACTGTGGTCAGCGCCGTCTCGCCCTGGCGATTGCGGAAACCTTCATAGAAGCCAAAAATGAAGGTTTTATCCTTTTTGATCGGCCCACCGACCGTGGCGCCAAACTGATTTTGTTTCAGCGGCTCCTTCGTCTGCGCGAAATAGTTATTGGCATCGAGTGCGTCGTTGCGCAGGAACTCCCACAACGTCCCGTGTACCTGGTTCGTGCCCGACCGCGTGATGATGTTTGTCGTCGATCCTAGCGCGCTTCCGAACTCGGCATTCGCGCTATGCGTGATGATGCGGAACTCGCTGATCGCGTCCACCGGCGGCTTGAGGACGAATCCGCCGTCGATGCCGTTGAAGTTGTTCGCGCCGTCGATAAGAAAGTTATTTGATTCAGGTCGCTGGCCATTGACCGCATACGCCTGTCCGTCGCGCAGAGTTCCGCCAGCTTCGGCTATCCCAGGCGTCAAGGGAACGACGCCAGGCTGCAATAGGCCAAGTTGCGAGAAGTTGCGTCCGTTCAGCGGCAGATCCTCCAACTCGCGCTCTTGCACTACCTTGCCCATGCTCGTGACCGTTGGCTCAATCAGCTCGGCATCGGCGCGGACCAGCACCAGCTGCTTTTCCGATCCGACCGCGAGATGTGGCGCGACCGACGCTGTCTCGTTCACGTTCAGCGTGATGCCATCCTGAATGTATTCCTCGAAGCCTTTCGCTGCGACCTGTAGGCGGTAGTGTCCGACCGGGAGTTCCAGAAGAACGTAGTTACCACCGCGGTCTGTGGTCGCACTTCGCGACAGGCCCGTTTCCGCCTGCCGTGCGGTTACCGCGGCGCCCGGAATGAGAGCGCCGCTTGGGTCGGTAACTGTACCGCGAATGTTTCCCGTGATCTGCTGAGCAGGCAAACTGAGGCAAGCAAGCATTACAAATGCCAGCACATTGCGGACGACGTTCATATTGTTTCGAGTCTCCCAGATGACTTGGCGCTACGAACAGCGTGACCTGATGGTTCTCGTGACACTCTGTTGACCTGGATCGCCGTGACACGTGCGCCAGAGAACGTGCCGCATCGTGAAAGGCTCCGTGAAATGGAGAATTCTGGCGGGGAATGCCAGTAGCAGGAACCCACCACGTTGGGGGAGGAACTCGTATAGCGGGCTGCACGAATGAACAGTATTTCTATATCACTGCATTGTCTTGCATCAGTCGATTGGTGACTTGCTCAACCGTTCGGTGGAGTTCTCCACAAAGAATCAATGCATGGCTACGCGACACCCCTCGCTCGCTCGTCAGCGTCGCGCGCATCCAAAAAGCGCGCACGGCGCTGCTGCTTGACATGCCGAATCCAACTTCTGCTTCAATCTCCATTCGCGTCCAAAAGTAGCCCGGTGTCAGCGGCGACCGCCTTCTGCACTAATGGCAGCGCAAAAAGGTCAAAGGGAGATCGAACGCATTCATATTTCGGGACCGCCTAAACTACCAGCTTGTCAGTAACTCGGAGGATAAACTCCAACAACGACTAATCTCGTAGGTCGCGATAAACGCGCTTAACGTCATATTGCCTCCGGATCGAATCGAAAACCCGCGACCTTCAACTTTGAAGAGGCATCCGCCGGCCGTAGTTGCCGTGACGGCTTGGCAAATGTCGTTGGATCTCGCTGGAATGAAGGCAAGCAATCGGTCCTTGTTGTCGGCGCGAGCGGCAGCTTCGGCAGCTTCGCCGTGCAGTTCGCAAATCGTGTGGGAGCAAAAGTTATAGACACAGCTACAAAAAAATGTATGGAAGCCGTGCGTGCCCTGGGCACCGATGAAGTTCTGGACTACCACGCGAAGCCCTTGAGGAGTCGTCCACGAATGTGGATGTGGTGCTCACCTGATCGGAGGCGACACGCGCAAACGGTCCTGGAATGTGCTTAAAGCGCGGCGGGATTCATGTCGCTGCATTCGACGAGCTTACCGAAGAAGACAAGCGGACCGCTAAGGAGAAGCATGTCCACGGCAAGTAAACCCATGCCTTCGCAGGAGCAGACTGCCACATCAGATTCGGCTTGCTCACAGGGAAAGAAGAGCGGCGATTGATACGAATCTGCAGTTTTACGAGTAAACACGCAGCAACGTTGGTTGTATGAAAGAACACGGTTCTTACGGACAACGCTATGGCTTTCCGTGCCCATCGAACATAATGCGTCCTTTGAAACGGCTTCGGTTGAACTTGCCCGTCGTTGTATCAATGACATCGGCTTCGAAGAGGAACGTGCTCTGGACCAGATGAGCCTCCTCCCCACATTTCCACATACGGCGACTTGTTCGTCACACTCAAAAGGACTACCACATGGAACATCCATCTAAAGACAGGTTTCCTGGAAAGGATCTTCAGCTGCCATTCGGTGCGAGCACCTGGCTCCTCGGAGCAGGTGCGCTAGCCGCTTACGGGCTCATGCGACGGTCAAAGCCGGCTGCAGTTCTTTCCGCCGCTGGCGGAGTGATTGCGTTCACAGCAGCCAAAGCGCAATTATCTGCGTCGCGGCAACCCGCAAGGGCGACCTTTCTTGTAAACGCATCGCCGGAACAGGCATACGACCTGTGGCGAAACTTCGAGGCCTTACCTCGGTTTATGGCGCATTTGAAGTCTGTGCGCCTGCTGAGCG
>DATAYL010000383.1:0-19321 GCA_036272575.1 Bryobacteraceae bacterium
CCCCGGTCCTTCACAACTTCTCTCTTTATATCGCTACTGTCCATCGAACAGCAGCCAATGGTAATCTGCCCTTATTTCCACTGTCTCATCAGAAGGGTGCACTCCACGTTGCTGAGAGTTGGATTTGTCCGCGAATCTTTCGTCATGGTTAACTCCTGGAGGAGCGCCTCGATAGGGATGCAGACGACACCAACCATCGGATTACTTCCTACGCGGCCATCGCTTCGCTGTGCAATCGTATTCAGTCCTACCCAACCCAAAGCGGTGTCATTGATTTTGTACGTGTAAACGCCACCAGACTTTCGGAAGCCTAAGCGCTTTAGCTCGTCTTCAGCGATACCGATCACCTCCGAAAGGAACTTCCTAGCTGTCAACAGAGACGGCATGATTTAATACTTAAACACCCGAACGGTGCTCGGCGGAATCGTAGCTGGCAGTCCTGCGTTCCGAGCATTTCCACCAACAACTTGTGCGCCTTCCGACTGGGCAGCATTGTAGACAGCGCGCTGATTTGGATTGAGCGCCGCCGTTGGCCCGTTCGGGGACATTCCGTACTCCATTCCTTTGCCGGACACAAACGGCTATACGCCGCTTTCTTTTTCACCCAAGTCATGCTTGGATACGACAACAATTTGAAGGCGCTTGTCGGGTTTGATTCTAAGCTTAACATTTGGAGTGGATCAGTTCCTTCATCCGAAGCAATCGCGACCATATGTGCCAATCAAAAGGCTTACTTCGGCACGCCGTAGAAAAAGAGTTGATCGGCTTCCGCTGCAACTTGGCAACAATGGCACGGCCAAGCTCGTACATCGTAGTCAGGTTCTTGAAGGCGAAGCGTGTGCTAGTCTGCTGGCGCAGTTTGGCGAACACGCCGGCCGGCGCCCGGTCCTCCAATGCGCTCTGCGCCCGGTTCTCACAAAATGTGGGTTGTCGAACCCTCAGTAATCACCCAAGAGCAACCTGAAAACTGGTCGACAGACAGGTCTTCGCCCATCACCGGCGTGCATCGCTTTCTCGCACTAGGGAAGCCAAAACCCTGGCGGAGGAATCCAGAAATGCAACTGTCGCCTTCTGCCCGATTTCAAGCCTCTGTAGCTGACCGCGCAGTGAGGCCAGGTCGTCATTGCGGATTTCCGCCGCACATCCGTAGCCATCAAATCGTTCAAGCTCGTTGCTTATCGCTTGCTGAACGAATGCCTCCAAAATGTGTTTTGGAGACGGCAATTTCAAGTCGTTTAGCGAGATCGTCGGATACGTCAAGCGTTAGTCGCAAATTCTCCCCTTCATAACTGTAGGTATTGGCGAAGGCCCTTCGGGACAGCAGAATGGCATTTTTCTGTGAATCTCGAAACATTGCGAGGAACGCAAAAGCATGAGACTGCTGTGAAAGGATTAGCCGCTTGGCGCATTGCGAAATTTGCCCCTCACTGATGAAGAGGCCTTACGCGAGGCGATTCCCGAACGGCCTTCAGCCTCGAAACCGTACGGGTCTCTTCAGCCGTCGGACGCCAGCCCCAGTTTTCGAGTCATTTGCCGCCCAGGCCCGCGTCACCCGACTTTCTGCACATTGGTGGAGGCCGGAGCGAGAAATCCGGACGATAAGCTTGCAATTGGGCTCTGGCATCGATCAGAGCTATGCGTATTCAAACTGTGGGCAATCAAAGAGGAAAGCTTAGCGATATCCCTGATGGGCCGCAACAAACGGTCGATTGTGGCCGCACTCGATCGCCTCGTGTTCGAGGCATAATCCCGAGCCGAGAACCAGGCCTACCTCTTGGGATCCAATAAACTTTGCCTCGGCGATTACGAACGACGGACCGCGCTTCCTTCCTGTTGGGATCGCCTGTGTGTTCAACTGGCGGGGAACGATCGCGAAAGCGACAGGACCGGACGGACAGCGATTGAACGTAAAGGGTCCGATCGCGGATCTCAATTGGATTACGTAGAAAGATCGCAAAGTCATTATCGGCTTCGATGCTGATGCGGATACTAAAAGAGCAGGTCCGTTACGCCCGCGCGGAACTCGCCCAACACTTACGCCGGCAAGGAGCGGTAGTGGGCTTCTACGAATGGGATCTCGCTCACGGTAAGGGAGTCGATGATCACCTTGCTGCGGTTGGGCCGGACGTCGTACTCGGCGAGATCGCACGGGTTTCGTTTACAAGCTTTGATTGGCGTCATGAGCTGATCCGATCCAGACCAACGGCGGCCGATAAGCAAGGACACGTTTATCCGGTTCTCGCGAATGCAATCACCGCCCTGCGCTACGCGCCGGACTGGAAGGGCGTGCTTGCCTTTAACCAATTCGATTTGATGCCGGTCGTCGTGCGCGCTACACCGTGGGGAGCGCTTCCTAGTGGTACCGCCTGGACGGATCACGAAGACCGGTTGACGGCCGAGTGGCTGCAGCGCAACGGACTTCTGGTGGACGTGCACACCGCCGGGCAAGCCGCCCAGACCATTGCCAAAGATCGTTTCTTTCATCCGATTCGGAGCTATCTCGAATCGCTTCGGTGGGACGGCATCGAACGGCTCGATTGCTGGCTATCGGCGTATTTTGGCGTGGAAGACACGGCCTATGCGCGGGCGGTGGAAGCACGCTGGCTGATTTCCGCCGTGGCTCGAATTTATCGGCCCGGCGTCAAAGCGGACTGCTGTCTAATACTCGAAGGACCGCAGGGCACTCGCAAATCCACCGCTTTGAAAACGCTCGCCGGGCCTTACTTTAGGGACGAGCTGGCGGATTTAGGCAGTAAGGATTCGGCGTTGCAGACGCGCGGCGTGTGGATCATCGAACTATCCGAACTCGATACTCTCAGCCGTTCGGAAGTGAGCCGGATCAAAGCTTTCATGAGCCGCACGACGGATCGGTTCCGGCCGCCCTACGGCAAGCGGTTGATTGAATCACCGCGCCAGTGCGTTTTCGCCGGCACCGTGAATCATTCCAGCTATCTACGCGAAACACAGGCGCATTGGCCTTTATACCTCGGGGCGCTTGAGATTCCACGAGCAGCACCCCTTGTGGCAGATTAGTCCTGGCAAGTCCCCTTTGCTGACGTATTTCCCGTTGTCCAACGCAAAAGGCACTGTCACATCAATGCCTGCTCGCAGCTTACCGCTTAGGATCTGAATTTCGATCCGAAGGAGGCAGCATTGGATAAAGAACACGATTACGATTTGGACAACATCGGCGGTGAGCCGCTCGCCAATTCCGGTTTTGAAGATGAGGAACCGGACCAAACACAGGAACAAACCCTAGAACAGAATGACACGGAATTCGGCGGTCAGGCGGCATGAGCTTTTCCAACTCGGGCCGCTCCGAAGGCGGACGCGAAAACCAGGAACGCGACCATCGCCAGGAGGTTACGGACACAATCATCAAAATGCTGGAAGAGGGCGTCGCACCCTGGCAGAAGCCGTGGGAGGGTTTTGGCATGCCATACAACCCGACCAGCGCGAAGGAGTACCGCGGCGGCAACGCCGTCAACCTTATGGCGTCTGCGCTGGAGCAAGGCTTCGCCGATCCGCGCTGGCTAACCTATCGTCAGTCTGCCGAGAACGATTGGCAGGTCAAGAAGGGCGAACAAGGTACTCGGATCGAGTATTGGGACGTGAAGCCTCTGCTGCCGCGGTCAGAATCCGAGCGGAATGGCGCTGCAGGGGAGGAAGACAGACTAAGGTTCATCCACAAGGTGTACACAGTCTTCAACGCGCAACAGATCGAGGGTATCCCGGCTCTGAGCCAGAAGGAACGCCAGCCATTCGAATCCGCAGAAGCTGGCGAGCGCATTTTGCAAGCATCAGGCGCAAACATTCGGCACGATCAGTCGAATTCGTGTTTCTACAACCGGGCGACAGACAGCATCCATCTAACGCCCAAAGAATCGTTCTTTTACGCTCCCGGCTATTACGGAACTGCACTGCATGAATTGGCTCACTGGAGTGGTCACCCATCACGTCTCGACCGCTCCACTTTGGGCGAATCGTATCGATTCGGTGATCCGGCCTATGCAAGAGAGGAACTGCGGGCCGAACTGACGAGCCTCTTCATCTCGGCGCAAACCGGCATACCGCATGATACTGCCAATCATGCGGCTTACGTCGGCTCCTGGATTCAGGCTCTTCAAAAGGATAAGAGCGAGATTTTTCGCGCCGCGCACGATGCTACGGCTGCAGCAGATTTCATTCTTGGATTAGATAGGGAGCGCTCGAAGGCACTCGGTGATGCGCCGGAGAAAGAAACGAGTCGGTTCGTCGCTCGAACGGAACGCGATTCAGGGACCGTGAGTGTGCATGATAAGCGTTTCGGAAACGATCATCACACACCAATCGATGGCACCGGGGAGGAACCAGGCAAACACGTCAGCCCCGCCGATCTCCGGGAATCGTTTCAGGAAGCTCGCCAGCTTGCCGTCCAAGAGCTCGGAGAGGAAGCTCGCACCTATGTGGCACAAACCAGAGCGGCATCTATAAGGGTCGAATCATCGGAGAAACGGAGCACCATCTCATCCAAAGCCTTTCTGGTCAGACGGCGGTAGCTCATCTCAAACAACTCCTTGCGGATTCGCCGAACCTGAACGACAATGTCGTCATTTCCTACCGGAACAATCAGACACAAATACGGGAGCAGCGCGAGCGGAGCAAAACCGCGGAACTCGCACGATGAACGCCTATCGAACGCCGCGCGATCCGGGTGGATTTCCCTTCGGCTACGATTGGCGATCCACCTTGGTCGGTTTCATCGCACTTACCTTGATCAACGCCGCGGCAACGCAATACGTTGCATCGCGGTTTCGGTATCAGGAGGCGTTAGGGAAACCGCTCGTCAAGAACAACGAGTTCGCGATTTACCAACCCTTTGCCTGGTGTCTGTGGGGCTTCCGGAACTGCACGAACCGCGACGAGCGAGTGCGAAAACCTTTGTTTCAAGCCGAAATCGGAGTCTTCTGCGGTTCGATGGTCTCGCTCCTAATATTCATCGCCGCCGCAAATCGGCGGGCGCAACGGCTTTCCGAAAGTGCCGAAGATCTTCACGGTTCGGCGAGATGGGCCAAGCCGAAAGACATCGACGCAACAGGGCTTGCCGCATGCCGAGAAGGTGTCTACGTCGGCGGCTGGTACGACACTTCAGATGAAAGGCTTGTTTATCTTCGCCATAACGGTTCGGAACACGTACTCGCCTTTGCTCCAACCAGATCGGGTAAGGGTGTCGGGCTCGTCATTCCCACGCTATTGTCCTGGAGCGAAAGCGCCATCATTTACGACATTAAAGGCGAGAACTTTGCGAAGACAGCCGGGTTTCGGACCCAGCGTGGCCAGATCTGCTTCAAGTTTTCACCAGTAGAGGAAAACTCTTCTTCCCGATTCAACCCGCTTGCCGAGATTCGCCTGTTTACGCCTCGCGACGTGTCTGACGCCCAGAACATCGCCGATATGATCATCCGCAGCGGTGAAGACAGCCCAATGGAGCGCCATTGGGAGGATACTGCGGCCTCTCTGACGACCGGGATGATTTTGCACGTCTGTTATGACGCCGCGAATGGGGGGCGTGTTGCCAGTTTGGCCGACCTTGCGCGCAACTTTACCCGCCCCGGGATCGACTTCCGAGAAACCCTGAACGAAATGCTTAGCTATCCGCATGATTCGGGATTCAAGCGCGATTGGCGCACAACGGGCGGACTGCAAACGGCAACGCACCCTGTAGTGTCGGAAAAAGCGCAAGAAATGCTCGACAAGGATGCCAAAGAACTCTCAGGCGTCCTGTCAACTGCAAAAACAGCGTTAGCATTATTCAGCGATCCACTCGTCGCCCGGAACACAAGCGCAAGCGATTTCAAAATCGACGATTTGGTGAACTTCGAACGTCCGGTGTCCTTGTACCTGGTCGTGCCATCGTCGGATAAGATTCGGCTCCGGCGCCTCATCCGACTCATCTTCACGATGGTCGTCAACCGCCTGACAGAGCGCATGGCGTTCGACGGTTCGGAACAAAGGCGCAACCGGCACCGGCTTCTTTTCCTAATTGACGAATTTCCGAGTCTGAACCGGATGGAGATCTTCGCCGATGCGCTTTCCTACATGGCAGGGTACGGCCTGAAGGCATATCTCATCACGCAGGATATTCGACAGGTTGTCGACGCTTACGGCCAGAACGAGAGCATCGTATCGAACTGCCACGTCAGGATTGCGTACGCTCCCAACCAAGTTGACACGGCCGAGTTGCTTTCCAAGATGACGGGCACGACCACCGTGCAAAAAGCCAGCTTCAACTACTCCGGTTCCCGTTTCTCGCCCGTGATGTCGCACATGAACGGCAGTGTCGAACACATCGAGCGGCCGCTCATGAATCCCGACGAGGTGATGCGGTTGCGTCCGCCCCAGAAATCCGGGAGTGGCGCGGCTGAGCAGATCACGGCACCCGGAGACATGCTGATCTTCATCTCCGGCCACTTTCCGATTCTCGGTATGCAGATGCTTTACTTCTTCGACCCAGAGCTGAAGCGCCGATCCAGCATCCCGCCGCCAATCTCGTTATTCGGCATTGAGAACCGTCGGGTCATTCAGCAGAAGGCGGTGGCGAAAACGGTAAATGTTATTAGCAGGCCGGAAGAGGCGCTAATTGAGGAACCGATGAGTCCGCTGGAGCAGGGCTTCCTCGAAGAGCTTCGATCAGGAGATTAGCTCGACTATGCAGAAGAACAGAATAGAACTGGCGGGATATTTGGCAAATAAGCCGGAGGCTCGATTCCTCCCTTCAGGGACGAAGGTGGCCAACGCCCGTCTGAAAGAAAGCTACAAGTTTCAGGGCGGTGACGGTAAGCAGCAGACTCATAGCAATTGGCACAGTCTGGTCTTTTACGGCGACGTCGCGGACATCGCACTCTCCCTCGAGAAGGACGACAACATCCACGTCGAGGGGTCGATCCAACAGCGCAAGTTCACGCCTGCCGACGGCGTATCGCGAACGAGTTCTGCCCAACGGGCGAATCGGCAGCGATCGCGCTTTCCCGCGGCTACAGAAGCACTGGCGTCTGTTCGGACGGGGGCGAGCCATTGATGAAACCCATCGTCGCTAAACCTGGCGATATCGTGCGGGTTGGCAAAGATGCGATTTCGGTCAACTCTCGACTCCTTCCAAACAGCCGACCTCGGAAGAGAGATTCCGGCGGCAGGGCGTTAGCCCCTTGCCCGTTGGGTACGTACCCAGTTGGGGAAGGTACAATCTGGACCGTTTCGTCGTTCAATGCAAGAAGCTTTGATTCGCGTTACTTCGGACCGATCCAGGTCAGCTCCGTCCGCGCTCGTCTAAGGCCCCTGCTCACGTAATGAGCGAAGTCATTTTAGGTCCTGAACAAACCGAAATGGAAGGCGACCGACGGCTGGCCGAACGAACGGAACATTCTGCAATCCGTCTCGAGTCGCAGTCCACTCATATAGGTCCATCCATCCGCCACCGTTTCTGTCTCAATCGCAGAAGCGATTGCCGGTGCCTTCAGAGTGTTCCGGAGCCGCAGGGCGTCGGCAGCTTCGCGGTTTGGACGTCGTGCATCAAAGAAGGAATCGGCGCCCTGGACGTGGTCGAGGAGATTCTCAATTCGCAGACCTTTGCGTGGGATTTGAAACCACTCTTCAGACTGCAGATGGCGTACCTTCTCCTTTGGTCTTCCATCGAACGGTACGTTTCCTTGCGCTATCACCTTGGCAAAAATGTCAAGAAAAAGGTCGATCAGCTATCAGGCGAGCAAGCGTTCGCTTCGAGTCTCTTGTTTCACGTCAGGGAACGCCAGGAGGTCTACCGCGCCGATCGGCCGAGCCAGAAGGAAGTGCTCGATCCGCAGAGTCCTGAGAAGGCATTGAAATACTTTTACCAATTGCGTTCCAACGTGACGCATCGGGGCAAAGCCGTCATCCGCGACCACGACCGAATGAGGGATTCGCTGGCCCAACTCTTGCCGATCTTTCGTGATGTGCTGAGGGTGGCGCAAAGCGACGCGAACATGTCAAAGAGGTCTGGTTCCGTCATTCCACTCGACATATAACGCCCTATGGTTCCCCGTGCAGCAAGCTCGGGTTCCTGCGCGCCACAGTAGGTCCCCGAATCAACAAACACTTCGCAGCATCTGCCGCGGATTAGTAAACGGCGCTTGTGTAGTTGATTCGGGTGCGTTCGATAGTCCCTTCCGGCTGACACCCGGTAAACCCGGCAAGTGCAGTGGCAACATGCCGAAACCGGAAGTGTCTGGGCCACTGCGAATGCGAGAGCTGCGCGGCGAACCGGGAGAGAGTGAGGCGGGAATATAGGTCCTACTCAGCGACACTATCGGTTTCCTAGCCTTTGACCACCAAACCTGCGCCGTACAATTGAGACCAGCTTGCCGAGCCGTGCTCTGTCAACAGGGGCTGAATCTGGTCATCCAGTTTGAATGCCGTGCCGACGATCGCGCTGTCCGCCACGTCGAGTAGAGCCTCGGCCGTCGAGTCGGTATATCGCCGAAGTTCTCTATCATTAAACCGTCGACACCGTTCTCGGCGAGTGCGTCCGCGAGCATGAATCGCCGAATTTCTCGAAGTTCATTGAACAAGCGGTGCGCCCGGTAGGGCAGGAACGTGGATCATTCCGATCACTGCTTTGCGACTTGAAACGCGTTCAGGTCACCTGCCTAGCGGCACTTTAACTCGTGAATCAAAACAGTTCGTCCAAAAAAGAATGAATCGAAGTATACTCTTTCCAAATGCCGCCCGCGAAAGTTGCAATAGGGATCCGGTATTCCAACCGAGAATGTAGCTGCGCTGACGTCCTAAGATGCCGACCAATTATGACGAGATAGCCGATCAGTACAAGCGTTCGAAACAGTTCGCGTGGCGGTATTACATCGAGCAATACAGCTTACGTGAACTGTTAGGCGATGTTTCAGCCGCATCGGTATTGGACCTGGCATGCGGAGATGGCCACTATACCCGCATGTTCAAGAACATGGGCGCTTCCCGGGTTGTCGGCGTGGATATTTCGCCCAAAATGATCGAACTCGCTAGAGCGGCCGAAAAGCGCGAGCTGCTGGGCGTCTCGTACCTGGTCGGAGACGCTTCTTCGATACATTTCACACAGTGCTTTGACGTGGTCTGCGCGGCATACCTTTTGAACTACGCGCGCTCGGAGGAGGAGTTGTTCGCCATGGCTAAAGCCATTCATCGGAGCTTAAACCCAGGAGGCCGGTTCGTTGCCGTGAACAACAATCCCAACCAGCAACCGCATAACTTTGGTAATACTCGCAAGTACGGCTTCGTCAAAGAAACCGGCGGCGAACTTCGAAATGGCCTTGCGATCCATTACAGGTTTTTTCAGGATGACGAAGAATTCGTCGTCGAGAATTACCATTTGGATGCCGCGACACACGTCTCGGTTTTCCGAGATATCGGATTCTCAGATGTGCGCTGGCGTGATCCTCTATTGGCGCCGAGCGAATACGGAGCACATGTTGAGGACTGGGCTGATTTTCTTCGCGACCCGCCCATCGCTTTGCTCACCTGCATAAAGCGGGAATCTCCAGATACTCAGCCGTGAAGTTGCTGAGTCGGAGCTGTCCATTTCAGCTCCAGTCTGTTGCAATCTCGAGAGCGCGCATTTACTCTGAGCTATGGTCCGCGTCACTGAGCCGGCATTCGACCCGGTCCTGTACAACGACGACCTTGCGCCGGTCGAGCCGGAATCCCGAAATTGGGGAGTATACAACTACGCTTCGCTCTGGGTAGCGATGAGCGTTTGCATCCCTACATACATGCTTGCTTCCGGGCTGATCGCAGGAGGCATGAGCTGGAAGCAGGCGCTCGGCACCATCCTTCTGGGCAATCTCATTGTCTTGATCCCGATGCTGCTGAATGCACACGCCGGAGCAAAGTACGGTATTCCATTCCCGGTGTTCGTACGGGCCTCGTTTGGAGTACTAGGCGCAAATGTGCCTGCGCTATTGCGGGCGATCGTGGCGTGCGGATGGTTTGGCATTCAGACTTGGATCGGCGGTCAGGCGATCAACTCGATGCTGCACGTTTTGATCCCGGCGGTGTCAGCTAATCCGCTCATACCCTGGATTTGCTTTTTGGCGTTCTGGGGATTGAACCTGTTTGTGATCTGGAGAGGTATCGACACAATACGGTCTTTGCAGGGGATTGGAGCGCCGTTCATGCTGGCCGTGGGCCTTCTGCTGCTGTGGTTCGTGTGGCGCAAAGCGGGCAGCCTCGGTCCCGTGTTGAGCGCCAGCAGCCACTTCAAGAACACAGCCGAATTCATTCACTTTTTCATCCCGTCCCTTACTGCGATGGTTGGATTTTGGGCCACAGTGGCGTTGAATATCACAGATTTCACTCGATACGCCAAATCACAACGAGCCCAGGTGATTGGTCAGGCGGTGGGCTTGCCTCCTGCTATGACGCTGTACTCGTTTATCGGAGTAGCAGTAACTTCGGCTTCCGTGGTGCTCTTTGGTGAGGCAATCTGGGACCCCGTAGCACTGCTAAGCCGCTTTCAACAACCCCTGGTGGCCTCGATCGCACTCATAGCGCTTCTGATCGCGACGCTAAACGCCAACGTGGCGGCGAACGTAGTCTCGCCCTCCAATGACTTTTCCAACCTGAACCCGCGGCTCATTTCGTTTCGTACCGGCGGGATGATCACTGGAATTGCCGGTCTGTGCATGATGCCGTGGAAACTGCTTACCGATTTCAATAGCTACATTTTCGGATGGCTAGTGGGCTACTCAGGCCTCCTTGGCCCGATTGCCGGCATCATGATCACCGATTATTTTCTGATTCGCCGGACCAGGCTCGATGTCGCGGGTCTTTACCGGCGCAAGGGACCGTACGAATACCGAAATGGCTTCAATCCCCGCGCGCTGGTTGCTCTTGTAGCTGGCATCGCCGTCGCGCTGTGCGGCCTGATTTTCCCCGGGTTACGTTCGCTCTACGATTACGCCTGGTTCATCGGGTTTGCCGTTTCCGGCTTTGTTTACTACCTCACCAGCTAACACGCATTTCGCCTCAGCGCTCGCGCAGACCGGATTCATCGGGATGGAACGCCGACTACCCGTCAACTTGGGTTGCCAGGTCGCAGCGGCGTTTATCGGTACGTAACAGATAATTGAATTGGTGATTCGCTTTTCCGGTAACGCCACTTAACAATCGGTTACCCGACAAGCGCCAAACGTTGCCCGTTACTCGCAAGGTATCACCGGCGAATTCCCACATCTATGACTAGTCCGTTTTGCGCAAAGGCAATTCGTAACCTATGTCAGCACTCGGCATAAGGCCCAATACGCCATCTGTCCTCACTCTCCGGCGCTTCAAGAGTCTGAAGGACCCTTACCTTGGTCTAGCTTCATTCCTGCTTGAATCATTCGTAAATAGCTTCGCTCTCTCAGGCTCTGGGGAACGTTTCGAAGCAGGGAATTTCTAACGCTCATAGCAAAAGGTGTTTGCCAGTGAGCGAGTCTTCCCAGCCATCGCGAGCTCCGCTGCATCGCGGCAGCCCGTGACTGACGGAGCCCAGCTAGCGCCGCCGCTGCGTCTGGCGCATTGATGATCTGGGGAACAACGATAGCGTCTTCGATCGCCATAGAAGCTCCTTGTCCCTGGTTTGGAGTCATGGCATGAGCAGCGTCACCAATCAGAAGCGTTCGCTTGTTGCCCCAGACGGGCCGTCGAAGCTCCTCAATGTCGTGGTGGAGGAGATCAACCTCTTCTAATGAATCGAGAACCGCCGGCACAGGGTTGGAAAAGCCGCTAAACTCGGCTCGAATGGAGCCGATCCTGGTTTGGCGGGGGAGGCCGCGGGCTGCCGTTTTCACTAGAAAAACGTAAATGCGATTGCGGCTCAGCGGCACAACTCCTACACGTGCTGCTCCGCCCCAATCCTCAAAAGCTTCGGTGATCCCGGGATTCGGACAAATCGCGCGCGCCAGCAGGTATACCCGCTGTAGCACACGGGCACGGGCCCGACCTTAGCTTCGCGAACAGTCGAATAAATGCCATCTGCTCCAATCACAGTATGTTCGCCTGCGGCACTCGTCGGCACATAGGGAGTGCCTAGACGAACCAACGTCGGAGGCAGTGATGCCAAGAGCACATTGTGAAGCTCAATGCGATCAAAGGCGAGAGCCGTTCCAAAGTGTACAGGAATCCTCGTTAGGTCTAACTCCTGAAGAGTGCGGCCGTGCTGATCCCGTACTCGAAGATTGGTTATTGGATGACCGAGAGACTGAAGACTCACTCCAACACAGCCCAGGAGTTGAACGGCGTTTGGAGCGAGCAAAGTACCCGCGCCTACGGGAGCAAATTGTGGCAGGCGCTCGATGATCGAGACTTCAAATCCGCGCCGCCGCAGAGCTAAGGCGACGGTTAGGCCGGCAATTCCGGCTCCGACAATTCTCACTGTTTCGGACAACATATGAGTCTACTTTGCGGATTCATCAATAACTGACCAGACGACGGCCAGCAGAACAAGTAACGCTCCCGGAATCGCAAGCCACTTGAGGATTCGCGCCAACGGCAACGACTGGGGAAAGTATTGGCTGGAGCGGACTGGCCGATTGGAACGCCGGAACATAGGAACCGCGCGTAAGCTCGATGATCAGCTCATCCTTTGCGCCATCGGCTTCGTAATACTCCTTCAACCTGGCTCGCAGCTTGCTCGCCTGAACTCGGACAAGGGTGTCAAGCCGGGGATCGAATGACTCCGGCTTTCCAAACACCTCTACAGCAATCAAGTATTCCTTGATTTCATTTCCACTGCCGCTTAGAGTTTTCTCGACCACATATTTCAGAAAAGCCGTAAGGCGTCCGGAGTTGGCAAAATGCCGGCTGCACAAGATTCGTGAAAGCTCCGGAATTACCATCTCCGCCGAAGGGGCATCGCTCTTAGACATAGCTTTCTGTTGCTCGGTCTGTGGCACTTTAGGCAGCTCGGATTCTCAAATAAGTGTATAGGCCTCTCGAAAGCGTGAAATTTCGCTACGGGCCGGATCACCCCGTAAGGCTCTGAGGGCGCACGATCCGCTTCCGGCCAGCGGTTCAGGCGTTGTCTTTTACGATTTCGCCATCGTTCCTGGGTTCTATCTCCTGAAAGTGCACGTGATTCATTCGTTCGTTTTGTATCTTTAGTGGAGGCCTTTGATTCTGCAACTTTGGATTTTTCCAGAACAGGGGAGCTGTGAGTGGCCATTATCGGCATCGCGGAAATCGTACTCAACGTCGGTGATTTGCCGATTATGCGGGATTTCTATCAACAGATTCTCGGTTTCCAGATACACAGCCAGGCCTGTTACGAAAGCGGCTCAGTGCCGGATCAAAGTGGCGATCCGACGATCGCCTTCTTGACGATCCAGAGTGTCGATACACCGCTCGGCAAACATGGTCACGGGCAATTGCTCGCTTTGATCGATTTTCGACGACATGTTTTTGTTCGGGATCCTTTGCGGGTGCGCAAACCTACGCCATCGACGTTGAATCACCTTGCCTTCGAGATACCGCCCGAAAGCTACTCTTCCGAAAAAGATCGGCTCGAGAAGTTGGGCTTAAATCCGACTGAAGTTACGTTTCCAGCCATGACTGCGCAAGCCCTGTTCTTCCACGACCCGGAACAGAATCTGTTGGAGTTGATCTGCGACGCGCCGGCGAATGGATAACTCAATGCCGAAGTGCGGGATCTCAGCGGGAAGGAGCGAGATGAGGCCGAGCGTAAACGGTTTGCTCGAATCGGCGCTATTCGTCGAGAACTTGTCCGAAGTGCGCGACTTTTACCGGGACGTTATCGGGCTGGAAATGGTCGTGGAAAGCGAGTCGGGCTGTGTGTTTGTAGTGGCGAAGGGGCAGCTATTACTGCTGGTCAGCCATAAAAAGGCCAGAGTGCCTAGCAAGACTCCTGGAGGTGAAGTCCCCGCTTGCGTCGATGGCGCGGGTCAGATCTTGGGCGCTGGGCACATCGCTTTCGCTATCGCCGAGACGGAAGTTGAGGCGTGGCGGGACCGCCTGGAAAGTCACGGCGTGACGGTGCTCGCCATTGTCGCTTGGCAACAAGGAGCGACCAGCCTCTATTTCCGCGATCCCGACGGCCACCTACTTGAACTCGCAACCCCAGGGCTCTGGGGTCTCTCTCCTCATAAACTTCCGCCGGCTAATTGAAGATGGCCGTTGTGACGATTAGAACTGGTGGGGAGAGTATCTCGTGGATATCGATCCACTGCTAAGAGAGGCAACTCGGCCGCAGCACAGGCCGGGTCTGTTTGGTTGATCATACGAATGGAATCCGCCTAAAGGCTTGGTAAACACGCTTATTGGTAAAGGGCCCAGAAATAGATCCCGCGAAGTCCCCCTCGCTTCGGCTAATTTCCGGATAGCCCGTGATCCGTCCACGATCCAAATCTGGGAGATCAGCGCTAATCCAACCGTAGGGCGTCTGTGGGGCTCACGTTCGAGGCCCGCCAGGCTGGGATGAATGCCGCCGTGAGCGAGCCGGCGGCGAGGATCAGTGCGGCGCCAGCGATGGTCGCGGGATCGGTGGCGGTGACGCCGAACAACTGGGATTGGACGAGTTTGCCAAGCGCGGCCACGCACGGCAGCGCGATGGCTATGCCGACGGCGATCATGACGACGGCGTCGCGCAGAACGAGGCGGATGGCGGAAGCTCCCGTCGCACCCAGCGCGAGACGGATGCCGATTTCGCGGGTGCGGCGCGTGACCACGAAGGACATCACTCCGTAGAGACCGACCAACGAGAGCAGCAGCGCCAGCGCGCCGAAGCTGCCGGAGAGGGCGGCCAGGAGGCGCTCGGTGATGAGCGAGCGGTTGACCTGATCATCCAGAGTGCGGAACCAGAGGATCGGCAGCCGCGGGTCGGCCTGGCGGACCAGGCGGCGGATGGAGGGAATGGCCCGCTCGGGAGCGCCGCGAACCTTGATATAGAAGGTAGCGCCGGTGTCGTCGTGTTCGAAGAGCGGGAAGAAGACCTGCTCGGAGTTATCACGGAGACCGCGATAGCTCATGTCGGCGACGACGCCGACGATGGGGCTATTGGGCTTGACGTCCCCGCCACCACCGCCCCGGGCGATGCGGACGCCGAGGGGATCGCGGCCGGCCAGATAGCGCTTGACGAAGGCCTGGTTGACGATGGCGCAACGGGGACCGATCTCGCCGGCGGGACGGGAGTCGCTCTGGTCGAAATCGCGGCCGGCGAGGACGCGAACGCCGAGGGTGGCGAAGAAACCGGGGCTAACGGCGTTGAAGTTGACGGCGCGATCGGTCACGGTGCGGCGATCGGTCTGGATGGTCACTTTGTTGCTCCAGGCGCCGCCGCTGAGAAAGGCAAATCGGGCAGCGGCGGAGGAACGGGCGGCAGGCAAGGCGCGGACCTGCTCGTCGAGACGGCGGACCAGGCGCGAGGCGTCGCCGCGGGAATAGCCATTCTGCAGCGGAGCGATGGCGAAGGAGAGGAGGTTGGATGTATCGAAGCCGGGCCCTTTGGCCAGCAGGTCGGTGAGCGTGCGAAGGAAGAGGGCGGCGCCGACGACCAGAATCAGCGAGAAGGCCACCTGGAGGGTAACGATCGCCTTGCGGAGGCGGACGCCGCCGAAGCCGGTGCCGCCGCGCTCGCGGAGCGAGTTGACCAGGCGGTCGCCGCCAGCGCGGATGGCCGGAGCAAGGCCACTCAAGAGGCCGGCGGCTAGGCTAGCGATGAAGGCGAATGTGAGCAGGCGAAAGCTGAGGGTGTCACGCAGGGCGTTGGCGGCGAGCTCGTGCGGCAGGAACGCAATGAGCCCGCGGATCGCAAGCGGAGCCACGGCCGCGCCAAGAACACCACCTGCCATTGAAAGGAGCAGGCTATCGGCGAGAAGTTGACGGCCGATCCGGCCTCGGGAAGCGCCGAGAGCGAGGCGGGTGCCAATCTCGCGGCCCCGTGCAGAGCCGCGGGCGAGGAAGAGGCCCGCGACGTTCAGGCAGGCGAGCCCGAGCAGAATGCCGGTGGCAGCGAACAGGAACCAGAGCGGCAGGGAGAGGCTGCGGCGCAAGGGTGAATGGCCTTGGGGCGCGGAAGTGAGTTGGAGAGTGGAGGCCAGGTAGTCGCGGCGGCGGTCGGCCGAGATGACCGGGAAACCGGGGCGGTGGGCGCTGTCCTCGAGCCAGGTCCGGAACCAGGGAAGGAGGCCGGCCTGCGCCTGCGCGGCGGACATACCGGGGCGGAGGCGGGCGAGGATCTGCAGCCAGCGGGTGGGGCTGTTGAGGAGATCCTCATCGGTACCGAGGTTCGCGTCCGCGTACATGGACGTGGGAATCCAGAAGGCCGGCACGGCGCCGACGTCGACGCCACGGAAGCCGGCGGCGGCCACGCCGACCACGGTCATGGGGTGATTGCCGATCAGGACCTTGCGGCCGACGATATCGGCAGCGCCGCCGAACTGCGCCTGCCAGAAGTCATACGAGAGCACCACGACCGGACCGGCGCCGGGCGCGGCATCGTCTTCGGGTTCGATGACGCGGCCGAGCGCGGGGACGACGCCGAGCACGGGGAAGTAGCTGCCGGAGACGATCTCGGCGGCGACGGGCCTGGGATCGCCGCCTGCCGAGAGATTCACTTCGATTTCCGCGCGGCAGAGGACGCCGTCGAGGAAGCGGGTCTGCTGCTGGAGGTCGCGGCACATGGGGTGAGGCATCAGGTTAAAGGAGCCGATGGCGCCGGTGATGAGGTCGTCGCCGTTCCAATCCACAAGAACCAGGCGCTCGGAGTCGTGGACGGGCAGCGCGTGCAGGATCACCTGATCGACAAGCGAATAGATGGCGGTGGTGGCGCCGATGCCGAGGGCGAGCGAGAGTAGCGTGACGGCTGTGAAGCCGGGGCTGCGGAGGAACGATCGGGCGGAGAAGCGGAGATCGTAGAGGAAATCGCGAAACCAGCGGGTGAGCCAGACGTCTCGGACTTCCTCGCGCACCTGGGCGAGGCCGAGCTCGACGGCGACGCGGCGGCGGGACTCGGGCTCGGGGATGCCCGCGGCGGTCAAGTCAGCGACGCGGCGATCGATGTGATAGTGGAGCTCGCGGTCGAGCCCGCGCTCCAGGGACCCGCGTCGGAACCAGTTGAAGAGCCGGATCATCGGTTGCCCTCCTCGAAGATCAGCTTGACGGCACCGGAGAGGCGCGCCCAGCTATCCTTCTCGACTGCAAGCTGGCGGCGACCAGCCGGCGTTAGGCAGTAGAACTTGGCCTCACGGCCGGTCTCCGACTGTTTCCACGTGCCGCGAAGCCAGCCTTTCTGCTCCAGCCGGTGGAGCGCGGGGTAGAGCGAGCCTTCGTTGACCCGGACCACCGCGCGCGATATCTGCTCCAATCGCTGCGCGATCCCGTACCCATGGGCGGCTTCAAGCGATAGGATCTGGAGAATCAGCATGTCAAGCGTGCCTTGCGGGATGGGAAAACGCGGAGAGGGCATCGATACCTCAAACTTCTACGGTTCAGCATACATCCGGGATACATCAAAGGTCAAGGTATGGGAGGCCGACCCGTGAAACAGGCGGGCTCTGGTCGCTCTAGGGACGCGCCCGGCCCGCTATTCTTTCTTGGTCGTATCTCGCCCGCGACCCGCGACTTTTCCCACGGGCAGCTTTCTCGCATTGCCGCCTCACATCAGTGACGGCCTAGGCATTAACGTTGGCATTTACCGGGCAACGGTGGGATTGTCGGCAAACAGGAAGTTGAGCCCGGGAGATGATTTTGCCGCCCAATGTCGACTTTTGCCCGTGATTCCTTGAAAATGAACTACGACAAGGTTTTCGGCCTACCCTTCTTCTTGTCATACCGATGCACAACCTCGAATATAAGTGCCCAGAGAATCGACGAAAGAAAGCCCAGCCGAAACGGAATTTCATCCGGTTGCCGCATCCGCTATCCAGTAGCCTAAGCTGATGAGCGCCGAGATCGCGCTAAGGATCGCAAGTGACCGAAAGAAGTGCATGCGGTACCCGAAAGTCCCGGTCGCATCTGGGAAGCTAGCGTTTCTCGTTACTGATGTTCCGGCAAGCATTTTTCTGCCCTACAGCCCAAGCAGCCGTGCAGTGACAAAACGGTGACTCTGGAGGCCTCACCCTTTGCTTTGAATTAAAGTCGCGCTCTACTCGTGGCTCTTCGCATTGGGGTCACGGGCCGGGGTTGGGATGCGTGGGAGCATGGCTGCGCGGCTGGCTGCGTTGTAGGCAAACCACGCTTCGATCATGGAACTCTGCATCACATCGGCCTTCTGCACGCGGTCATAGGTGTCCGCGTTGGAGTGGTGGGTACGGGTACCGTACTCCAACTGATCCTGCTGGAAACCGATGCCGTTCAGGCCGATCCATGAAAACGCGCTCGAGTCCGTGCCACCGGGGCTCGCGGTGGGTCTGAACTGATCCCCGCCAGTAACAGCAACGATATGTTGGTCCTTGATGGGCTCAATCCAGGACTTGAAGATGGCCGCCATCTGCGGACTACCCCCCGCCGAGACTCCGCGAAAGCGGCCAGAGCCGCCGTCGTCGTTAAAGTACACATCCAGCTTGTCGTAGTCGGGGGTCTTCACCATGGTGGTGCGTTGAGCGAAGTGCTGCTGCACGTAGGCGGTTGAGCCATAGACGCCCTCCTCTTCGCCGCCCCACAGGGCGACGCGAACCGTACGCGCCATGGGCTTGTGTAACGTAGCCAAGATGCGCACTGCCTCCATCGCCACTGAGGATCCCGTGCCGTTATCCGTGGCGCCGGTGCCGCCCTGCCAGCTGTCAAAGTGACCGCCGAGCATGACGACTTCGACCGGTTTGGTGGTGCCCGGAATCTCGCCGATGACATTGAATGCGTTCTGGTCTTCCTTCTGATAATCGACAGCGATATCGAAGTTCAGCTTCGGCGTAATGCCGTGCTGCACCAGACGGACGAGGCGGTTATACTGCTCTGCCCCAATTGCAACGATCGGAGGCGGAATTGGATCGTTGGGATTCTCCGACCCACCATACGTGGCAAAGATCGTACCGCCGTCTCCGTTGTAACCCGGCGTGATGGAAATGGCCACGCCCTCTTCCTTTAGGAAGGCGTTGACCTCGTTGCGCAGGACCGCGTTCTTAGCATTGGCCAGGGCAAGCGAGGTCGGCGTGTACTCCCACTCGCCTTCACCGGGACGCCCCCGCCCGCTGGGGTCGCGATTGGCCGCAGCACCGGCTGCTGCTCCTCCGCGCCCGCCACTGCCCCCGCGCGCGCCTCCGCGTGCGAGAACTTCCTCATCCGTTGGGGAAGGCTGTGCGTCCGCCCGCGTGTGGAGCGTGAG
>DATAYL010000384.1:0-51932 GCA_036272575.1 Bryobacteraceae bacterium
GGTTGGCCTCGCCTGCGCCGAGTCCTGCCGACTTCTCGGAGCGGCAGTGGTCATCGTCGGAGACATGATTCCGGAACGACTCGATCAGGCAAGGAGTTTCGGCTGTGAAACCGTGAATCTGAAACAGGAAGGGCAACTCGGCGATCGTATTGCGCAGATCCTGGGAGTACCGGAGGTCGATTCCGCAGTTGACTGTGTTGGCTTTGAGGCTCGCGCGCATGGCCAATCCGGAGACGAAGCCCCGGCCACGGTACTTAATTCATTAATGACCGTAGCCAGAGCAGGCGGCGGAATTGGCATACCCGGCCTGTACGTAACTGACGATCCGGGCAGCAAGGATGAGAAGGCTAAAACCGGGGTGCTGGGAATTCGTATTGGTCTTGGTTGGGCAAAGTCGCACACGTTTGCCACCGGACAATGCCCGGTGATGCGGTACAACCGGCAACTAATGATGGCCATTCTGCACGAACGAACCCATCCGGCAAAGGCCGTTAATGTGGACGTCATTTCGCTCGACAATGCGCCACAAGGCTATAAAGATTTCGACAAAGGCGCGGCCAAAAAGTTCGTTCTCGATCCGCACGGGCTGGTCTCTAAGGCGGCGGCCTGATCGGTCGACCTTAAACTGAGTCTTAAATAACGGCCACCCGGGGCAGAGGCTCCGGGTGGTCTTTCTGTTTATGCCGTGCTGAAATGTAAGCCTTAGCTCTGATGCCCAAGAGAATCAACGAGCCCATTGAAATCAACTCCAGCGAGTTACTCGGCAATTGAAGTCATCTTACCTCCGCTGAGAAGGTGCGGGTCTTTAGCAGTTTGCCGCGAGGAGAAATGGATGACGTCTTTCTTTCGCTCAGCAGCGAAGAGCAGCTCGAGCTGATTAGCCATCTGCCCCAAACGAGCAGCGCATTTGGATGCGTTTGTTGCCGCCCGAGGATGCAGCAGATCTGATCCAACTTGCACCGGAACCCATACGCGCCTCGCTGCTGGCTGAATTGGATGAAACGGCTCACAAGGAGGTAAGCGCGCTTCTCGCTTATAAGGAAGATGCTGGGCGCCATTCTGGCGTTGATTGGCACAGGGCGTATTCTGACCTGACAGGCAATCTGCCATCCTTACGGGTCACATTACGTACCGGTTGCACTGACAGTCGCCTTCAGTCTCGTCGGAGTGGTCCTCTTCGGAACGCTGGCTGGATCGATGCTCCCATTTCTCCTCCGTACCGTTCGATTAGATCCGGCCAGTGCGTCCGCCCCTATTGTCGCCACACTGGTCGATGTCAGTGGTCTTTTGATTTACTTCACCACTGCCAGAGTCTTAATGGAACACTCCTGAAGTAAAGCCGCTCAAGTAAACTTCCGTTTACAAAACTTTCGGATGGGCTTTTCGTTTCGAGTAAACGAGCACCACCTTCGATCCGTCTAATCTAGCAGATGACATCCAAATGGGCCGCGAGCATTCTGCTGTGCACTGCCGCAGCTCTATGTGCTCACTGGAACAAGGCAGCTGATCATCTAGCAGCCGACTCAGCGGGAGTGGTGTCATTTCCGGCTCGAACCATCGCACAACCGCGGTCGATCACCAACTGCGAACGTAGAGCACAGATGGCTTTCCTCAGAACAACGCGGAAAGCACGCGTTGCGTTCTCTGTTTTCTCTTACACATCCCGATTCCTCATCCAAGAATTGGCGGTCGCTAATTCTATTGCGGTTCAAAACGTCTCATCCAGAGAAGCGGTTCGCTGCAGTTATCTGGGACGCGCCCCGCCGCCTTCGACTTTCCGCCAGGCAATTTAACTGAGATTCATCGCGGCCAATTTGCTTGGCAGCGGCAATGCGGTTTCCAATAGCCAGCTGAAAATCGAATTCTTCGAGGTATAAAACAGTGTTCAAAAGAGTTGTTCCCCAACCGCCGGCGCGGGTTTTAGAATTTCCCTCGGCAGCCCCCGCATTCCCACCAAGACTCACCATCGAGCGGAACGGTGAAAGGGCGCTTACCGATAACCTGGCAAGTCTGCGGGCTGAGATGGACGGTCTGACGATCAAACTGGCCCGAGAACATGGCCGCTCCAGCCAGGCTGCCGTCCGTGCCGAACAGATCGCTCACGCTATTCAGCGCCTGGAATGGGCCCTAGAACGAAACGATCCGCCACCTGATGTCAGCTGACGGTGTTTCAAAAGGACAGAGGTGCGAGTCATCCGAAGACGAGCTCGCACCCTATAGTGAATGGAGTTTAGAGAGCGGTGTGCTTAGGAAGCCGGCACGAAACTCCACTTTTGATTGTCGCCACCGGTGCAGGACCATTGCTGGACCACTGCCCCGTTCGTTTGCGAATCCCCCCTCACATCCAGGCATGATCCGCTCGAAAGTGGACGAATCGTAAAGTATCCATCGCTGGTTGGAGCCACCGAGAAGATCTCATTCTGAGCTCCCCAGTAAGCCCACTGTTGAATAATCGTACCGTTTGTTATGACGGAAGGTCCTCCACGAATGTCTAACTGCCGGTGGCTGCTCTGCACGGTGATTTTGTAGCCGCCACTCACCGGGGTCAGTTCAAACGCCTGGTTAGTACCGCCGATGCACGTCCATTGCTGAGCGGGAACGCCGTTAGACGTTGCGGTCGGCCCACCCGTGATGTCCAGGCACTTACCGCTGTTCTTGGAAACTACATTCACCCAGCCGCTCGGAATTTGTGGGTCGGAAGGAGGCTTAGGCGTCGATGAAGTCGGTAACGCAGCTTGACCGGAATTGTAATTCACCATTAGACTGGACTCGTCCACAGCCTCGAAATCTGCGCCGACGACCTTCGTCATCTGATGCATTTCATCATCGTTCCAGCGCGAATCCCCAACCCCACCGATGTGCCAGGATGCGCCGTTATCAGTCAGAATGATGCCATACGTTTTCATAGCCTGCAAAATCACCTGCACGTGCGGGGGATAAGAGCTGATGTCGTAGCTGGCCTTCAGGCGGAATCGTTGTCCGAACTGTGGATATTGCGTACCAGTTAGCGCCGATGCATAGTGGCGCGCGGGCCAGATATAGGTATTGCGCGTCTGCGGCGCCGTGAAGCAGATGGCGTGATTGATGTGTCCGGAAATCACCTCGTCATAACGCACTAGCCCCGGCAAAATCGGAAGTCCCGCCGCGTCGGCAGACGTCCAGCCGTCGGGCCGAAGCGCATTCGAGTTCAGGTTGAAAATGGCCCCCGACCCGGCATGCCATGAGCCGTCCGACTGTTTTTGCAGTGCAAACAGTTCGTAGAGAATGCAATTTGTCGTGTCTATGATCAACGAGTGATTGTCACTCCCGCCTTCTGTTAACGGGTTGGCCGGAATCGGGTAGGGTCCGGGTTCACTGTAGTAGTTGAAGGTGACGTTTACCTTCGGTTGGGTCCCTGGCACAAGATTGTAGGGTATGCCGCCTCCTGCTCCGTAATCGGGATGCAAGGGCATACTCGGACCAATCGTATTTACGTATGTTGCAGATCGGGCATCAACCGGTAATGTGTCAACGGGTGTGTTCCATACGTTGTTTGAAGGAAATACCGGACATCCGCCCAGTGTCGGAGCTTGCGCCAGGGCAAGGTTGGGACACACCGCGAGCGCCGCGAAGATCAATAAGCGTCGAATGGTGACCTCCAGCTAATAAGGATTTGAGCGATCACCCATCTCACTCGCCTTGGTGATGATCCTTCTCAAGTACTACAAAACTTCTATAGCCGGAATGGTAGCATTGACAAGATTAATGATCAAGTCAATTCACAATGAACCAGTTTATAATTTAGGACCTATTTTATGCTGTTATTCGCCATTGAGGAAGTGCCGCATTAGTCAGTGGAGCATATGACCCGCTTGAGCGCCTCGCAGCTCGGCCAAGTCGATCTCGCGCTCCAGCTTCCGCCAACTCTCATCGCTGAGTTTCCCTTCCCGGCGCAGTGATAAGGCGGTGCGTCGTTCCACTCCCAGTAGTTCCCACGCAAGCTGCTGAAACCGCTCGGAATTGCCCATCGGATTGCTCTGATCGTCGTGCGTAGCGTCCGCCAGTTGATCCAGCCGCGCTCGATAATGGTCGGCTAGATGATCGTAGACGTTTGTCCATTCAGGCCGCTCGTGATTGCGTTTTTCCTGTAGGTGGGAGAGTGCTGCCTGTAGCATAAGCCGTCGAACCTGCTTCTCTTCCTGCTTAGAATCGCTATGACCCTCCAACCCAAGCAAACGGATTAACTTAGGGAGCGTAAGTCCCTGAAAAACAAGGGAGAATAAAATCACGCTAAAACATAAGTACACCAAGAAAGTACGCTGTGGAAAAGGACTGCCATCTGCCACGGTAGAAGGCAGCGAAAGCGCGGCCGCTAAGGCGATTACCCCGCGCATGCCTGTCCAACCCACGACAAAGAGTTGCCTCGGAGCCGGTGCTTCGGTATGTTGCTTCAACAAATGGCGGCGGAAAAAGCTCGCGACGTAGGCTCCCGGATAGACCCAGATCATACGGATCAGGACCAACAGAGTGCTAAAGAGGAGCCCGTCCAGTAACAGCTTTCGCCAGCCAGCATGACCGATTGCTGACCAGATGGACGGTAATTGCAGGCCAATAAGGATGAAGGTGATGCCGTTTAGCGCGAAGCTAAGCGATTCCCAAACTGCCGAGGTCTGTAGACGTGTCTTCGGCGAGAAAAATTCCGCGCTCTTGCGGCTCAAGTATAAACCACAAGCCACTACTGCCAGAACTCCTGAGGCGTGAGCGGCTTCGGCCGCGAGATAAGCGCCATACGGTACCAGCAGACTGAGCATGATTTCAATCGAGCCATATTCAAGACGCCGCTCAACTCGGTCAACAACAAATCCGATCATCAGTCCGATTGCCAAGCCGCCCAGCGTCAGCCATGTCAGGCGTTGGAAACCGGAGAGGACGGTCGGCACCTGCTTGTAAACGACCAGCGACGTCCCGAATTCAAGCGCCAGCAGACCAGTCGCGTCATTCAGTAAACTTTCACCCTCCAGTAAGTCCATGATCCGGCGCGGCAGTCCCACCCGCTTCGCTATGCTCATGGCGGCAATGGCGTCAGTAGTAGAAACAAGCGCGCCTAGAACAAAGCCCAATTCCCAAGTAAATCCGGGAAACACTAGCGGTGCGAGCAGCGACACACCCAGCACCGTAAATCCCACTAATCCAAAAGCCAGCATGGCAATGCTGATCAGGTTGAAGCGAAACTCTCGCCAAGAGGTATTCCAAGCGGCGGAAAACAGCAAAGGGGGCAGTACAAGCAGGAAGATCAAATCCGGATTCAGCGTGATCTGTGGTACTCCGGGTACAAATCCAAGCACCAGGCCTGCAATCACCAGCACGATCGGATAGGGAGTGTCGAGCTTCCGCGCGATGAGTGCAAAAATGATAACAACTGTTAGCAGGAGGAGGACCAGGGTCTCCACTTCGTGGATACTGTCCGCTGTCATTAGAGCTAATCCGATCATCGGGGAACCTTGAGCTTAGGGCATCGTGTTCTTCTATTCAATTAACTTGCGTACCATAGAGTCGATAGATCTAGTCTTGTAAATGCCTCTCCTCGTAAGGAATGGCGGATTTCTCGGCGGTCGTGCCTGAGACCAGGAGCACACGTGGGCCGAGTCCTTCCATCCGTCCTGTTAGATTCTTCACTCAACCAAGCGAGCCAGCTAAGAACGAATCCCAAATGGCGCGCCTTCGCTTTTGCATGTGCGGCGACGGCCGTCGGAGTAACGGCCAGTTATCTCCTGTCTGGTTTCGGCGCTGTTGGCCTATACCTTCCTCTTACTCTCGCGATTGTGTTTGCCGCCTGGTTCGGAGGAGTAGGCCCAGCGCTGTTTTGCCAAATTACTGGCGGGATTATTGCCTTCAGCTTTATCGCCCGGCCCGCGCCCGCCTCTCCGGTAACAAGCGTCCAGTGGCATGAACTGCTGCTTTTCCTGGTTATCGGCTCGCTGACGCTTTTCCTCACCGCAAACCTGCACACAATAGCGGATTTGAAGCGTTCCGAACGGAGCTTAAAGATGATCGCGGCCGCAACCAACGATTGCATTTGGGACTGGGACATCGAATCTGGTTACGTGCGTCGCAGTGGCAACTTGACGGGAGTATTTGGGCGCTCCGCTTCCGGGATCGAACCTACGATCACCTGGTGGAAAAATCTACTTCATCCCGATGACCGCGACCTCACCTGGGCCAGTCTTGAAAACGCGCTCTCCAGCAGCAGCGATCAGTGGGAAGCGGAATATCGCATTCTGCGCGAGGACGGCACTTACTCCCTCATCGCTGATCGCGGCAAGATAGTTCACAACCGTACCGGCGGTGTTTCACGCGTCATTGGCGGCATGTCGGACGTCACCGCACATCGGCGAGCCGAAGAGCAGCTCGCACATGACGCGTTGCACGACAATCTGACCGGCTTGCCCAATCGTCAGCTTTTTCGGCATCGCCTGGAACGCGCGCTCGCAACCGCAACCGAGCACAACCAAACCGCCGTTTTGTTTCTCGACCTGGACCGCTTCAAGGTGATCAACGATAGTCTCGGTCACCCGGCCGGCGACAGAGTCCTGCGCGCTCTCGCAAAAAGGATCGAAGTCTGTTTGCGTCCTACCGAACTCGCGGCGCGCTTCGGCGGGGACGAGTTCACGGTACTTGTGGAAAACTTGCCTGGTATCTCGGATGCTATTGAAGCAGCCGAACGCATTCTCAACAGTCTCTCTTTTGCCTTTGAATTGGACTCTCATTCTTTTGTAATCAACGCCAGCATTGGCATTGCGCTTGCGACTCAGCAGATGTTCCCGGAAGAGATCTTGCGCCACGCCGATATCGCCATGTATCGTGCCAAGGCGCGCGGACGAGCACGCTATGAAGTGTTCGAATCCGCCCTGGATGAGAGGACGATGAAGGTGCTGCAACTTGAATCCGAACTCCGCAAGAGCTTGGCCAACGGCAGTTTTCGTCTGTACTATCAGCCGATCGTTGCTCTTGCAACGGGCTGGATCAGTGGCTTTGAAGCGTTACTGCGCTGGCAACATCCGGAACGCGGCATCCTGTTACCCAGCGAGTTTCTCAGCGTCGCTGAAGATTCAGGGCTCATCCGCGAGCTCGGCCAATGGGCTCTGCAGACCGCGTGCCAGCAACTCCGCATCTGGCGTCAGCAGTTCTCGTCTGCGCGGGCCCTTACAATTAGTGTGAATCTCGCCACTAAGCAGTTCACCAATCCTAAGCTGCTCCACCAGGTTCGCCATATTCTCCAGCAGAATGAATTGGACGGCTCCTCTCTGATCCTGGAACTGACAGAGAACATGATCCTCGAAAATGATGCGTTCGCGGCAGCCAGATTAGAAGGCTTCCGCGAATTTGGCGTGCGGCTCGCGCTCGACGATTTCGGCAAAGGCCATTCTTCTTTCGGGCGCTTGCAGGACCTGCCCATCTCAATCCTCAAAATAGACGGCTCGTTCGTCAAGCGCATTCAGGACGGAAAACCCGAGATCGTTGATGCCGTAATTGCTCTTGCCAGGCAGTTGAAGTTGGAGGTCACGGCAGAGCGAGTGGAAAACTGGAGCGAATGCGAACATCTGCGTCGCGAGAAATGCACTAACGCCCAGGGGTTGTATTTCTCGGACGCGCTCACCAGTGAAGGTGCCACAGAGTTACTTCAAGTAGACGGCCATTGGATTCTCCACCCTCTCAGCAGCGCAGCCCATCAGGGATAATAATAGAGATCGGGTATGGATCTCAGTACACTCGGGTTCGCCATGGGGTCGGCATGGCTGTCGGGCATCAATTTGTACGTGACCGTATTCACGCTTGGCATACTGCAACGCCTGAATGTCGCGCACCTGCCCGGCGATTTAGGCTATTTGGGACACACCTGGGTTCTAGCGGTCGCTGGAAGCATGTATGTTATCCAGTTCATCGCAGACAAAATCCCCGCCGTCGATTCCGTCTGGGACATGGTCCATACTTTCATTCGCGTGCCGGCCGGCGCGATACTTGCCGCTACTGCTTTTGCACACTTCGATCCTACCGTGAGGGTGGTAGCTTTGTTGCTCGGCGGCGGTATCGCTCTGAGTTCGCATGGCACCAAGACGGCTACTCGTCTGGCAGCCAATGTCTCGCCGGAACCTTTTTCGAATGTCCTGCTCAGTCTGGTCGGCGATGCCCTTACCCTTGGTGGAACGTTGCTGATGGCTGTACACCCCGCGGTTCTCATCGGCATCGTGCTGGCAGGTGTGTTGGTTTCGGTTCTTCTTTTCCGCTGGGTAGCGCGAGCCATCAAACGGCTATTTCATCACCGCCCGGCAACCGCCATCTCCTAAGAAGCAATCCCTCTCTTCAGTCGTCTGATAAATGTGCGAATTCTTCTGTTCAGTGGAAAAGGCGGTGTCGGCAAAACGAGTGTTGCCGCCGCGACCGGTGTCCGTTTAGCCGAAGCCGGTAGACGAACTCTCATCATCAGCGTCGACCCGGCACACAGTCTGTCAGACGCCTTCGATCTTGGCGGAGCTTTGTTTCATGGCGGCACGGCCGAACCGCTGCACGTAGCCAATCACCTCTCCATTCAGGAGGTCAACATCAATCACGAGTTCAAACACTATTGGGCCGCCATCTCCACCTACATCACATCGCTCCTGCGCACTACGGGTCTTGAAAGCGTCGAAGCCGAAGAGATGGCCATCTTCCCCGGTATGGAGGAGCTTAGCGCCCTGATGTATGTCAACCAATACCGCAACAGCGGCGAGTATGAAGTGATTGTGCTTGATTGTGCGCCCACGGCCGAATCGCTCCGCTTCATCAGTTTGCCAACAACGCTCGATTGGTACATGAAACACATCTTCGGGTTTCAGCGCAGTGTGCTGAAAGCCGTTCGCCCGATCGCCAATCGTGTTGCGCCCGTCGAGCTTCCTCCGGATAGTTACTTCCGCAATATTCAGGATCTCTTCAAAAAAATCGAAGGCATCGACCTCATTCTCGAAGATGCGGCCATAACCAGCGCTCGCCTGGTCACCAATCCTGAAAAAATGGTTCTCCGCGAAACACAGCGCGCCTTTGTTTACTTCTCGCTGCATGGCCTCACTGTCGATCGGATCATCGTCAATCGCGTCATCCCTTCAGCGGTTGAGGATGGTTTCTTTGCTAACTGGCGCAAAGCCCAGCAGAAGACGCTTGCCGAAATTGAGCACTATTTCGCGCCGATTCCCATTCGCCAGGTGCCGATGTTTTCGGAAGAAGTCTTCGGCTATGACCGTCTTCGTACGTTTTCTCAAAGTCTCTATGAAGAACATGAAGATCCAGCGGCCGTTACCAGAACGTCCACGCCCTATTCGTTCGCCCATGAATCCGATCATTATGAGGTGCACCTCGATCTGCCCTTCGCCGAAAAGACTGAGGTCTCTCTGTTCAAAAAAGAGGACGAGCTGGTCGTCGAGATCGGCACCATTCGCCGGCACGTCGGTCTTCCCACCACCATGGCCGCATTACAGCCTTCGAAAGCCCGTTTCGACGGGCGTAAGCTGGTAGTGGAGATGAGGTAGCCAATATGGAAGCAACAGCCGGTTCAGAAAGCGCGTCGGGCAACGCTAACAAGGCTCACGTCGATTGGTTTTGCGATTGGATCCGAGAGGGTGCGGAGCGCACAGCCGAAATGTTCACACCGCCTGAATCGGCCGGCCGGCATTTCCGTGAAGCCCGGATCGAGTTCCTGCGAGGCATTCGCGATCTCATTGATCATCGTATTGACCGGCTCTCGCGTGCCGGCAATAAAGGAACGCGCGTCGTAGTCGAATAGGCCTGGACAGCCTTTACCGCACCCAGTTCTCACAATGGCATTAGATCGACCTCTCTCGCGGAATCGCATCCAGCCTTTCTTTTGAAATCCCGAAATGCTGCATTACTAGTTCAGGCTGGGTGTTCGTCACCCACTTTGACAGCGAAAGATCTTAACCTAAGTTAGTGCCGCCTGTATTCTCCACTACCACCTTGGCCGCGCAGGAGCCTGACCTCTCCATTGGTTGATGGGCCCGTCTTTCTAAAGTGTAAGATTCTGAGTGGACGTCACTGTGACCCGCAGAACAACATGCAAGCTGCTCATGGGAGCGCCCGCGCTGATGAGCATGCCGCTCGCAGAAACAGAAACCAATTCCCGCCAACCCTGGATTGGTCCTCAGTTCTGGAGCAATCCCCTGCAAGACTGGCAGCTGCGGAACGGCAGAATTGAATGTATCGCCTCCGGAGGCGATCGCAACGTTTTTCTTCTGACGAAAGAACTGGGCAGCTCCGAAGATGACTTTTTGATTTCCGTCGCCCTTGGCCATCTCGAAAATGACGTGCATCCATTGACAGAAGGATTTGCCGGATTTCGTATCGGCATTCGAGGGCAGTTCGACGATTACCGTGATTCCGCAATTTACGGCCGTGGAATGAATATCGGCGTGGCTTCGGATGGGCGCCTGTTCATCGGATCGGTGGATGCAAGGGCACAAATGGTAGGCAATTTCCCCCGAGACATCCGCCTTCAATTAAGAGGCCGTCATACAGCGACTGGATACACGCTCGAGCTCTCCGCATTCGATCCGGCGGCCCGACCACTCGCGCACATTTCACGCGATGGCATTGCTCCCAAAGATCTGGAAGGCGGCGTGGCTCTCGTGTGCAGCGCTGGCCCTATTGGGGAAGGCCTGCAGCCGTCTGCGCAACTCACCATGAGCGGTCCTGTCATACCGCTCCGCAAGCGTCATGGCGAATGGCGTTTCTGGTTTCGCGATTGGCGTGTGAGCGGTGCCAAATTTACCGATCATCCGGAGCGCGCTTTCGGCCCGATCTTGTGGACGATGTACACGGTTCATCGCGGAGTGCTGAAGCTCACGGCGCAAATGGCTGCCGTGGGGGAATCAACGGAGCAGGTTCGGCTCGAGATCCGCCGCGGAAATGATTGGACTCCCGCTGCATCCAGTCGAATCGACGCCCTCGCACGTACGGCTACCTTCCGCGTGAATAATTGGGATGCAACCGCCGACGCCAGGTATCGTGTACTCTTCCGCTGGAACGCGGAAGAGCATATCTTCGAAGGAACAGCGAAACGTGATCCCCTCGATAAGCCGAAAATTGTATTGGCCGCGTTATCGTGTCTCAATGATTTCGGTTTTCCGCATGCGGACCTGCTACGTTCCATCCAACATTTCGAACCCGATCTGGTTGCCTTTCAAGGCGACCAAATCTATGAACGTTCGGCTAGCTACGACATCCAGCGCGCGCCGCTTGATTCGGCCGTGCTCGACTTTCTGCGGAAATGGTACCTGTTCGGCTGGTCATTTCGCGACATCATGCGCGATACGCCTACCATCTGTCAGACGGACGACCACGATATGTATCAGGGGAACATTTGGGGCGCGGCGGGGCGGCACGCCGAAGGACAAGGCCAGGAAGGCCAGGATAGCGGCGGGTACCTGGAGCCCGCTACTTGGGTCAATACGGTTCAGAGATGCCAGACCAGCCACCTGCCGGATCCATTCGACCCCACACCGGTCGATCAGAACATCAGCGTCTATTACACGACCCTGCTGTGGGGCGGTGTCAGCTTCGCTATCCTCGAAGACCGCAAATGGAAATCCGCACCGAAGTTGACGCTCCCCGAAGCGCGAATCCAAAATGGCTGGGCGCAGAATCCCGCTTATCAAGCCGCGCGCGACGGCAACGTGCCGCAAGCCGAATTATACGGCGCGAGGCAGTTGAAATTTCTCGAAAGCTGGGCTCGCGATTGGCAGCATGGCGCCTGGATGAAGCTGGCGTTAACGCAAACACTCATGGCGAACTTAGCCACACTACCACCCCCTGCAAATACCGACGCGGTCGATCCGAAATTGCCGATTCCGAAGCCCGGCGATTATATCGAAGGAGACGTGTTGGTCGCTGATCACGATTCGAATGCCTGGCCACAAGCTGGACGCAATCGCGCACTCGCCGCATTTCGCCGTTGCGCGGCGCTCCACGTCTGCGGAGACCAGCACCTGGGAAGCACCATCCAGTACGGCGTCGAGGAGTGGAACGATGCGGCTTTCGCTTTCTGTAGTCCAGCCCTTTCAAACTTGTTTCCGCGCCGCTGGTATCCGCCGCAACCCGGAGTAAACCCGTTGCCTGCATTCCCGCGCAGCTCGGGCGAGTATCGGGATGGTTTCGGCAACAAGATGACCGTACATGCTCACTACAATCCACAGCAAAGCGACGCCGAGCCAAATTTTCTCATGGACCGGTCTCCCGGTTTCGGAATCATTGAATTGGAACGCGACACGCGCGCGATCACCATTTCACTCTGGCCGCGCCGCATTGATTCCCGAGAACCCGGCGCACGCCAAGCTCCCGGATGGCCCGTTCGAATTCAGCAACTCGATAACGGCTGGTCGAGTTGCGAATGGGAACTACCTCCGGTGCGCGCTCCTCATCTCCGTGACTTCTGCATCGAGGTACATGATCAGAAAAACGGCGAATGGCTGTACACGCTCCGCGTCAAAGGTGAAGAATTCACAGCTCCCGTGCGGCATGCGGGCTTCTACTCGGTCAGAGTTTTCGACCCGGACAGCGGTTATCAGAATTTGTACGAGAGTTTGGGGGCGAGTCGGAAATCTTGAGCCTATCTAAAACTTGAGAGCCAGCATTGATCATCAAAGGCGTGCAAAAATCTCCCCTGGGCGGTATCTCGACTACCGTTGCAGCTTCAGCATGTCTTAGTTCATTGATTGCTTGGTGACTCGACCACCATCCCCAATCCATCCAGCAACGTCCACGTGGCGCGTTGATAGTCAATAAAAGCCTGCTGGTAACCCACATACGCCGCGAGCAAAGCGCTCTCGGAACTCGCGAGGCGCGTCTGCGAATCCAGCACCTCAAAAGCCGTAATTGTGCCTAGCTGATACTTCTGTTGTTCCGCATCTACGTTCTTCCTGGCCAGATCGCGCGCCCGAGTCGCCGCGTCAATTGAAGCATCCGCCAGTTCCAGCGAGTTGAGAGCCTGCCGCACATCAAAGGTAATCTGCTGCTCAGTTTGACGCTGCGTGTATTGGTCACGCACGCGGCTAACTACGGCATTCGAAAGGCTAGCCCGCGCGCTGCTGTTTCGGAAGGGAAAATTCAGGGTTAGGCCGAATCCATAACTTGGATAATTAAACGCCAAAACCTGTCCGAGCGTCGGTCCCAGACCGGGGTATGGATTCGGCACGTTGCCCGTTCCTCCGTTTGAGTTCGAAGCTTGATTGAAGCCCGGACCAGTACCTCCGCCTTGCATCGAGAGATCGAATAGCGGAAGCAACTGGTCGCGGGCGATTCGCTCGTTCACTTTGTCTATCGCAAATTGCTGGCGCGCCGCGAGATTCTCTGGTCTCGATTGCACGGCCTTGGCTAAAGCCTTTTCAAAAGGAAGAATCGAAGATTTCGGCGGCAAAGAGGCTGCATTGTCTTCCAAAACAATTTCGGTGTCGCGCAAGGCCGGCGTGAGGTCCGCTCCAATCACCCTTCGCATCGCATCCAGTGCTGATTTATATTGAAATTTTGCAGCGATCAAATCGCGGTTTCGTTCCGCTACCTGCGTTTCCGACTGGTAGATATCCAATCGAGCGAGAGCGCCCAGGTCGAGCGCCTGCTTATCATGCTCATACGATTTACGCGCGAGCTCTACGTTTTGCTCCTGAACCCCGACGGTATCCCGCATTTCAATCGCACTCCAATATTGTCTAGCCGCTGTCGCAATCGAGTCGGCAATAGTGGCTTGGCTTCGCTCCGAGGTGATGAGCAGTTGCGTGCGAGCAATCTGCAGAGGTCCTTTCGCCTGGAGATTCGTTCGATTCTGTAACAGGTGTTGCGTCAAGGTTACGTTGAGCGCGCCGAAAAGCGCGGGATACAGATAGCCGTCGCCCGAACTCCTGAAAACGCTAAAGTTGGCTTGCACGGTTTGCCCGGTTGGCAGCAGCTCGGTGTAGTTCGCTGTCGAGTTTTGCGAGAGGCTGCTGATGGTTTGCGGCAAGATGACCTGTCCACCCGTGGATGTGGCGCCCGTTCCTGTTCCGCCGGTCTGCCCCGATCCGCTTGAACCCGTCGAACCGGCTATGATACCCGTGCTGCCCGATCCGCCGAAACTCACAAACGAAAGAGGCGAGACGCTCCGCAATGTGTTGAAACCTAGAGTCAGCAGCGGATCAAATGGAGCTTTATTGGCGGTAATGTCATTGGCCGCGGTGTAGACATCGAGTTTTGTCAGCTGGATATCCGTAGAGTTCTTGAGAGCCAGTTCCAGGAATTCCTGCAACCGAAGATGCAATTTGCCATCCCGAATTCGTTGCTCGAGACCTTCAATGTTCTTGATCTGCATCTTCGGCGGACGGTATCGCCAATCCACGTAGTCGCTGAAGGGGTCCGTTGCCCAGGAAAGCGCCTGGAAAAAGAATAAGCAGACGAAGGACGCGGCCGCCGTCCGCCTATTCATAGCGAAGCGCCTCAATCGGATCCACTCGGGAGGCTTTTCGTGCTGGATAGATCCCGAACACGATCCCGACCGTCACCGACACGCCAAACGCGATCAGTAGCGAGAGGGGTGAAACAATTGTTCTCCATTCCGCCGTTACTGCGATGAGCCAGGCGAGAAAGTAGCCAAACACAATCCCGACCAGGCCCCCGCCCATGGAAATCAAAATCGATTCCATCAGGAATTGGCGCACGATATCGCCGCGCTTGGCGCCGGTCGCGCGCCGTATCCCAATCTCCCGCGTTCGTTCCAGCACCGTGGCCAGCACGATGTTCATAATCCCGATTCCCCCAACTAACAATGAAATTGCCGCAATCGCCACCATGACGTAAGTGAAGATTGCCTGCGAGCGCTGCTGTTCGGCCAGCAGCTCAGCCGGAATAGTAATCGCGAAATCGCCGGTATTGTGGTGTGTCGAATTTAGAATTGCTCCGACCACGCGCGCCGCCACAGTGCTGTTGCTCCCCGGCTTCAGCCGAATGTCCACGCCATCCAAATCATCCTTGAAGCTGCCTCCCATGTCGAAGAAGCGGTATTGAAAGGTGTTCAGCGGGATATAGATCACCTGATTCGGATCCTGAGCTGTCGCGCCGCCGCCTGAACTAACCTGCGCCTGCAATACGCCGACAACTCTTAGCCACGTATCATTCACCTTCACGTACTTACCGAGTGCGGGTCCGTATCCGAGCAGCGCAACCTTCGCTCCTTCCCCTAGAACCGCCACTGCCGCGCTCGCAGTGTCTTGCCGCGGATCGAAACTTGCGCCCTCGGCAAACTTCCAGTTATGAATCACGGCATAAGCCGGCCGCACGCCGTAGAGCTCCGGCAGGTCTTGCGGCGGTTTGGGGAAAACGCGGATGGGATGCATACTGCGTCGCGCGGAGATCAGCTCGAGGGACATGACGTTGGTTTCGAGAATGCGCACGTCACGATCCGTCAATCCGGGCGAGGAGCGTCTTCGCTGCTGCAGCTCCTGTTCGCTATTTGCGTGGCGCGACTCGATCAGCAAATTACGTACTCCGAGCTGCTCGATAAAACGCATCGATTCAGATCGTGCGCCCGCGCCGATAGCGAGCATGCCGATCACCGCGCCCACTCCAAAGATGATCCCAAGCGCCGTCAGGATAGTGCGCGTTTTTTGGTCCCAAAGATTCTTGGCCGCGAGGACAAGGTCTGAGGCGTAGCGGGCGAATAGCATCAGTGGTGTGCTACCTGGCAATTCCTTGCAGAGCGCCGCTTTTGGTTGCCTGCTTCTTCTCGAGTTCGATCGGATTGGCCAGCGCCACAACCTGGCCTTCGTTTAACCCTGAGATCACGACTCGCGTTTCGTTGCGGCGCTGAAGCTTCACGTCCTGGGCCGCAAAGGCGTTCCCCGCTTGCGCGTAGACGAAAGTGCGCCCATCGCTCTCAAACAGGGCTTGCGCGGGCAGCCACAATACATTTCGCAAGCGATCGGTCGTGACAATCACCTGCGCGCTCAGGCCCGGCCGCAGATCGGGAGATTTTGTATCGAGCGACAACTTGCAGGAGAAATGGCGATCCCAGGGTGGTCCCGATGTTCCTCCGACGTCTTTGACATGCCCACGGAAGGATTGGCCGGGCACCGCAACGACGGCGACGTCCACCGCGTCTCCTACGGCGATGTGACCGCGATCCAATTCGCCGATGTTGGCTTCGATCTCCCAGTTCTTGAGATCGGGGATTTCGGCCACTGCCATACCTGGCCGCACAGCGTCGCCCACCTGAAAGAAGGGCAGCGTCATGCCATAGAAGAAAAATTCTCCGTTTGAGTTTTGATCCACCGAGACATAGCCATCGCGTTTCGCCTTCAAGGTCATGGCTTCGATGTTTTCGCGCGCGGTAGCTGCTTGCGCTTCTGCTTTCGTACGGCCGGCTTGCTGGATTGCTGCTGCGGCCGCGTTGGTAGCCTGACGGTTTGTCAAATTCTTTTCGAGCTGCGCTAAGTGATCGCGCGCGCCATCGAGCGCCAGCTGGTTCTGCTTTGCCGCAATGGGTGCCAGCAAAGGATTCTTCCGCACGTCCAGTTCCGCGAGCGTCACGTCGCTCTTTGCCTTGAGCAAAGCGTAACGGTCTTCTTCGTCCTGCGCTTCCTGTGTCGCTTGAGCTTGTAAGATATGCTGCTGTGCCTCCGCCAGATCCGCCTCGGCCTCCTTCAGCTTGTATTCCTGCTCGGCCGTATCAAAGCGTACGACCACCTCGCCCTCTTTAACGGGCGTTCCCGATTTCGCAAGATAGGTGAGGTGCAACTCGCTGCCGCCGGTCATGGGGGCCGCAAGCACTTCCGGATTTTGCCCGCGCAACTCGCCTTTAGCGGTGATGGTGAGATTCAAATCACCACGTTGGACCCGCACGGTCGGCACGGCGGCTTTTTCGCTTTTCAGAGACCGATACGAGCGAACACCCACGTAAGCTGCGGCGGCGACCAACAGAGCGCCGATGGCTAGCATTGCTGTCTTGAACCAAGACTTTCGCGTCAGTGGTCTGCGCTTATCCGCTGGTGGCTCCGCGGATTGGCCGGTTGGCAGTGGCGCGATAATTTGACTCATCACTTTTGTAGCGCTGGTTCCAGCAGCGCCACCTTCGTTCCGGCGGGCGGCCCTTCGATCGCTACCTCATCCGGATTGCGTGCGAGCACTTTCACTTGGCGCGCCACAAACTGCTGCCCTTGCTTCACGTAAACGGTTGGTTTGCCCATCGCTGTGAAGAGTGCTTTCGCGGGAATGCTCGTAACGTTCTGAAGTTTCTGTTCGATGATATCGGCGCCCGCGTTCATGCCGGGCCGCATGCTGCCTTCGGGATTATTGAGCGAGGCGAAGGCGCGAAAGCTGCGGGTCGGCGGCCATTCGTTGAAGCTCTCCTCGGTCAGCAACGAAATGGAGGTGATCTTTCCGCTCACCACCTTTTCCGGATAGGCATCCACATGTACCAGCGACTCGTCCCCCATCTGAATGCGTCCCCGGTCGCCTTCTTCTACCTTGCTCTCCATTTCAAGCGTCTTGAGATCCGGGATTTCCGCCAGCACCGTGCCACCTACCGCGTGGTCGCCCACTTTAAATGGCTGAGCATTCATCCAGCCTTGTGTGCGATTTGACATGTAATTGATCACGCCGTCAAGCGGACTGGTTAGATCCATCAACGTCAAGCGATATTCGATCAATTCGACTTCGGCGCGCGCCGCGTCCCGCAACCGCGCTAATGAGGCAATCTTCGCCTCGTCGGATTTGGCGTGAAGACCGGTCGTGGCTGCCTGTACTTTTACTTTTTCGGCAGCTAAGCCGAGATCGATAGCGCTCTTTTGCCCCTCCATGGCGCTGACGATCGTTTGTTTGGAAGCTTCCAGGCGGGCCTTTTCTTCCGCGTATTGAGCGGTCGATAGATCGAGGCGGTCCTGATCTGCCGTGATACGGGCTTGCGCCACTGCCTGATCGAGTGTTGCCTGCGCCTGATCGAGCGCCACTTTCTTTTCCTTCAAGTCCTGGCGAGGCTTGCTGGGATCGAAGCGAATCACCACCTGTCCTGTCTTGACGGCCGATCCGGGCGGGGCGAGAAATACGATCTGCAAGTCCGGCACATCTATGGGCGCGCTGAGCTGGATCGAACGCCGGGCCACCAGTTCGCCGCGGCTGCGGACCATCACCAGGAACTCGCCCTTTTTCACGTTGGCTGTCGGCAGGTCTGGCGCGGACGAAGAGTGCCGCCATCGCCTGACCGCCCACAGGGAACCGGCAATCACGACGAGCACGATTGCTACGCGCAGAATGTAGTTAACGCCTCGGCGCCCGTTCACTTCGATACCTCAATGTCGGCAGCCGCGGAGAGGTCCGGCAGGAGATGCGGATCCTTCTGATCGATGATGTATTTAGCCGCAAAGGTCTTTACCGGACTTCCTAGTGAACCGGCTGCCACCGGGCTGGCGGAATCGAAATGAGCGGTGAAAGTCAGCTCTGGATAAGCATCCAGATGGACCACGGCTTTGCTGCCGGGAATCAACGCCCTACCGTCGGGTTCATCCACCGAAATCTCCAGCTCCATCGCGGTCGGGTCAAAAATACGCAGCAGTGCGCTGCCCGGCCAAAGCTGATCACCCTCTTGCGCGTGACCCATCGAATTGTTGCGATATACATTCTGGAGCGCAACCATACCGTTTATGGGAGCCCGCAACTCCAGCTTGCTGGCGTTACTCTCCTGGCGCTCCACAGCGTACTTCTGGCGATCCCTCTGGAGTTCCAAAATACGTAGCTCAGCAGCCTCCGCCAGCTCATGAAAGTGAGTCGATGTCTTAAGACTCGCAACGTGATCCTGCGCATCTTTGAGTTTGATTTGATTTTTCTGCTGGTCGATATCGCTCAGCACAGGCCCTTTGCGAATTTCAATAACCGCCTTTTGCAGATCGGCCTCAGCCTGCTGCAAATCGGACGCGCGCTTCTCTGCATTGCTCTTCTGCTCAGCGATTTTCTGCTCGACCTGATGCGTTAGGTCATCATATTTCGACTGCGCCTCGCGCGCCAGCTTCAACTGATCGACCCGGTCGAATTCCGCCAGCACGTCTCCCGCATGCACCGCTTTCCCATTGGGCACCAATTTGGCAAGCGTGAGATTGCCGCCCTGCCCCGTGGAGATGCTGGGGACTTGGATCGTAACGGAACGCTGGGCGGCCACTGTTCCACTGACCCGGACCGCATGCGCCGGGTCCGCGCCTCGAAGCGTTGCAACGGCAAGCAACACCCCCAGGAACTGCATCCTACTTTGTGCCACGATTTGCCATAGTAAGACGAAGCAGTTCTGATTTTCGTTGCCTGCTCCGGCATTATTAGATCAGATGAAGTATCGCGTATTGGGCCGGACCGGCTGGAAGGTATCGGAAACTAGTTTTGGCGCTTGGGCCATTGGCGGATCTTGGGGAAAAGTAGATGACAGAGACTCGCTTGCCGCTTTGCACCAGGCAGTAGATTCGGGCGTCAATTTCATCGATACCGCTGACACATACGGGATAGGACGGAGCGAGCAGCTGATCACACAGCTGAAGCGCGAACGGAAGGAAAGCATCGTTGTCGCAACTAAAGCGGGCCGCAGACTTCCTTCGCAAACAGTCGCCGGTTACACTCGCGAAAACCTGAACGCGTGGGTCGAGGACAGCCTGCGGAACCTTAGCACGGATTGTCTCGATTTGTTACAACTGCACTGCCCGCCCACGAGTGCCTACTATCATCCCGAGATTTTCGGTTTTCTGGATGACCTGGTGAGCGCTGGCAAAATCCACTATTACGGTGTCAGCGTGGAGCGGGTAGAGGAAGGGCTTAAAGCCATCGAATACCCCAATGTGCAGACTGTCCAGATTATATTTAACTGCTTTCGGCTGCGACCTTCTGAACTGCTGTTTGAACAGGCCAAAAAGAAAAAGGTCGGCATCCTGGCGCGAGTGCCATTAGCGAGCGGCCTCCTTACCGGCAAAATTCGGCGAGACACCGCTTTCTCCCTCGACGATCACCGGAATTTCAATCGGCGCGGCGAGGCTTTCGATGTGGGAGAGACGTTTTCCGGCGTCGATCTCGAAACCGCCCTTGAAGCTGTCGATCAGCTACGGCACTTGGTACCCGAGGGCGAGACGATGACCCAATTCGCGCTTCGTTGGATCCTGATGTTCGATGCCGTCAGCTGCGCGATACCCGGCGGCAAAAACCCAGCGCAGGTTGCGGAAAATTGCGCGGCGTCGGAGCTGCCGGCTCTCTCGGCTGAGATACTCGCCGCCGTTAGTCACGTTTATCGCGAAAAGATTGCGCCTTTAGTCCACCAACGGTGGTGAATCCAAGTGGCTACCGATAATCTGCCTGCTCACTGCTTGATCATCGATTTGATAGGCGCCGCTCTGTATCTGACTCTGAAGTTGGGCGATTTTAGTCGCTCGTTGCGCGGCCGCCTTCGCGAACACACCCCGAACGCTGTCGCTTTCAGAAGAAGATCCGGCGCTCTGCGTCATGTTCTTCTCTTTTTGAGAAATTCCAGTCTGCAAGCTGGTTTGGTTCACATAAGAGTAGGTGTTGCTTATTCTCATTGTTAATCCTTTCAGCTTTCCCTGACCCCGTCAGGCCTAGAATCTTATCGAACCGTTCGAACAAAATTATAGATTAATTCTCGCGCTCTGAAGTTCGGGCGAAGATCAGCCGAAGGACCTCCTAGAGGTCCTGAATGCTTTCTTGCCACGTAGATGAACGGCCGACGACATTGCCCCGCGGCAAGTCGCGAGACGAACTAATCCTGGAAAATATGCCGCAGGTTAGGCTAATTGCCAAAAGAATCCTTAAAGGCCTGCCGCACTCGGTGACTCTGGACGAGTTGATTTCGGCCGGTGTGATGGGTCTGATCGCTGCGATCGACCGCTATGACGAGAACCATGAGGTAAAGCTAAAGACCTATGCCGAGTACAAGATTCGCGGCGCGATTCTTGACAGCTTGCGTACTCTTGACTGGGCTCCGCGCCGCCAGCGAAAACGCCGGAAGCTTATCGAAGCCGCGGTGGCAGTTCTCGAACAGAAGCATGGCCGCATTCCTCGCGAGGAAGAAATAGCCGATCAGCTTGGCATTGCCATTGAAGAATTGCAGGATTGGCAGGCGGACACGCAGGGGATGATCGTTGGAAGCCTGGAATCCAGCAAATCGGAAGACGACGAAAGAGATCTTACATGCTTCCTTTCGGATAGTCAGGAGCAGTGGCCGTCTCAGCTCTTTGAACGCGCGGAACTCGGGAGGTTGCTCGACGCTGCCATCCAACGCATACCCAGGCTGGAACGCATCATAGTCACGCTATATTTCTATGAAGGAATGACGCTGCGCGACATTGCGCGAATGGTCGATCTGCATGAATCACGAATCTCGCAGTTAAAGGCGCAGGCCACGGCGAGGCTCCGCAGCTATTTACGTCAATCGTGGCCACAGGGCCGCAAGCATTCGGGAAACTATTCGCCGAGATTGATGCTGAAAGAACGCGGCTTGTGATCGCGCACGACTACGATCGAGATTCTCTTGCCCGGCTGCCGCTCCGTCCGTAGATAAGAAATCAAATCGCGAGGGGTAGCGATGCTTCTGGTGTCAATACTCGTAATGACGTCGCCCGCCTTGAGGCCGGCGCGCTCACCGATCAAGCCTTTGCCAACCTGGCGCACCAGAATACCGTTAGATACGCCGAAGTACTGCGCCAGTTGCGAATCGATCGGCTCGCATTCAATGCCCAGCGCCATGTTATCCCAGAGCATTAGCATCCGTGGAATATCGGAGACCCCCCAGGGTTCGACTCCCCCCATTTGGGCCGTGGCATCGTTCGTTTGAAGGGCAGGAGCCTGCAAGGTCACGATCACCGATTTCTTTTTGCCGGCGCGCCAGTAGTCAATCTTCACTTTTCTGCCAGGCGGCGTCTCGTTTACCAGTCGCCCCAGTTGCGGAGAACTAAGAATCTCCTCGCCGTTGTAGGTCAATAGTACGTCTCCCGCCTGAATGCCCGCGTTTTCCGCCGGACTGTTGTTCAGCACACTACGTACTTCGACGCCGCGCGGCTCGCCTAATTTGAGAACGTTGGCACGATCCGAATCGATGTCGGTCAATCCTACGCCAAGATAGCTGCTGGCGGGCCGGTACTGCACGGCAAGGGGTATCTGCGCCTCGAAAGCCGGAGAAAACAGAAGGCCCGCAAGTACCGCCAGAAGCGGCGCACTCCAACGACAACGTCTAGTAAACATCGATCGGATCATTGATCGCATGCAGAACTTGCAGACAGCGTCCCCGAACGTAGTCATCGTGATCGGAGCGAGCGAGGATCTCGAGCGTGCCGGCGAGTTCAGGACTGAGTTGCAGCTTTTCATTCGCCGGGGCCAGGATGTCGATCGCCTCAGAGCGAACGGCGGGGTCTGAATCGTGTTCGAGCGCGGAGCGCAATACAGCACGGGTAGCGGGATCGGAGGCGAAACTCCGAACCGCTTCGAGCGCTTTGAGCCGCACCGCCGCATTGGGATCATGTTCGATTCTTTTCAGCAAAGCGTCGCGCACATCGCTGCCGGTCTGACTGCCCAAGACTTCCACCGAATCCACGCGAATACCCGGATCGGAGGGATCCTGACTCGCCACCAGCAGCCACTGCCGGACGTTCTGATCGTTGGGACTGCCCACGATCTCGCGCTGGTTAACCTGGTCGAGCACAATACGCACGCGGCCGGACCCGCTGGACTGAATGTCGCGAATTCGAGAGGTCGTGGGGCTTAGCAGTCCCGCTGCATTGATGTCCAGCCCGGTGGATGGGCTGATCCGATTGAACAGGCGTCCGCCGGTAAAACCGACAAAAACCAGGAACGATGCCATCGCCAACTGATAAGACCAACGGGTGGGAGTGATGCGCAACCCGGAAAGGAAGTGGCGCCAGGTTCTGCCTGGGGATTTACGCAACTCGACGCCATTGGTAACGGCTCGCCGCAGATCCTGCCGGCATTGCGACAGCAGATCGAGCGGCACGTCCCGGTGTTCCGAACTGGCGGCCGAGTGCCAGGTCTTTTCACGGACGAGTGCCTGCTGACAGAAAGCGCAGGTAGCCAAGTGGCGTTCCACGGCTTCTTCCGTGGCGAAATCAAGCTCGCCGTAAAGGTAAAGCGAAAGTTGAAGCTGAACGTCGTGGCAAGTCATACAAAATCGCCTAAAGCCGCGCGCATTTTTTGAGTGGCCCGGAACAGGCAGTTCTTGGCCGCTTCTTCAGTAACGCCGAGGGATTCGCCGATCGCGCGCAGGCGCATTCCCTGATAGTGGCGCATTTCGAAAACGAGGCGCTCCCGAGGCGTCAGACTGTCCAAAACTGACTGGATCCGGTTGTTGACCTCGGTGCTCATCAGCTGCCGCTGGGGATCTACATCGGCGCGGCGCTCCGGGATGAATTGGAGGCGATCCACTTCGCCGCTCGAAGTATCGATCGCAGTGGCTTCCTCCTTGCGAACTTTTCGTTTGCGGAGCTGGTCGAGGCAGAGGTTGGAGACGATGCGGTACAGCCAGGTGGAAAAGGCGCAATCGAAGCGGAAGTCCGGCAGCTTACGGTAAACCCGGAGGAAGGCCTCCTGGTAGACATCGCGGGCGTCTTCCTGGGAATGGAGGAGATTATAGGCCATCCGCAGGACATTCGAGTCGTAGGAGCGAACGAGTTGCTCGAAGGCCAAGCCATCGCCGTGCTGGGCGGCTCGGATGAGGGATCGCTCGTCAGTCCGCTCGGTTGCGCCACCCACGGCTAAGGATCCAATTGTTGCAGCTTGCGTGTCCACCAAAGAGATGGACGTTCAACCATCGATTTGGTCTTGCGCCAGTCCAAAATTACCAAACGAACTCGAAGGGCGTTTACTAGCTGGCTAACTCTAATTCTATCAGTCGTTTACCTGGATCGAGAGCAGCGATCCGGAAGGAGCGAATCTCGCCGGTGCGGGCGCTCGGGTTCGTTTTTTCATTTTGTGAGCCGCCGCCTTTCCAGCGCTGGGCGAGCATGGCGCTTAGGGAGCCAACGTCGGCGGACGGGCGCGACTCAGCAGCTTGGGGAGCCTCGTCTTGGGGCTTGAGCTGGCAGCTGGCAATAACGCCCTCGCCGAGTTCGACTTTGGCGCGGTCGCCGCGAATTTCGACCAGACGTCCACTGACGGTTTGGCCGGGCTGGTGTTCCGAGATGTAGTGATCGACCGTGGTCGGCTCCAGCTGCTTGAGGCCGAGGCGAATTCGACGCTTATCCCGATCGACTTCGAGTACAACCGCGCGGACGGTCTGACCTTTTAGCAGCTTTTCCCTAGGATGATCCAGGCGCTTTTCATTGGTGATGTCAGCGATGTGAATCATTCCCTCAACGTCGTCACCGAGATCGATAAAGGCGCCAAACTGCATCAAGTTGGTGATTTTGCCTTCGACAGTCGATCCGACCGGATATTTTTCAGGGATGGTGTCCCAAGGATCACCGAGCGCCTGCTTATAACCGAGGGCAATGCGGCGATCGGCGGAGTTGACCTGCAGAATAACGGCATCGACGCGTTCGCCGATTTTCAAGAGATCGCTGGGCTTACGGACGCGTTTGTGCCAGGAGAGCTCGGATACGTGGATCAATCCGTCAACGCCGGGCAGCAGTTCAACAAACGCACCGAAGTCGGTAAGGCGAGAGATGGTGCCGGAAACGCGATCGCCGACGTTAAAGGTGCGCGCAGCTACACTCCAGGGGTCTTCCTGCAACTGTTTCAGGCCGAGCGAGATTTTTCTGGTAACCGGGTCGACTTTGAGAATTTTGACATCGAACTCGTCGCCAACTTTGACGAGATCGCCGGCTTTGGCGATGCGATGGAAGGCCATGTCGACGACGTGAAGCAGTCCGTCGACGCCGCCGAGATCGACAAAGGCGCCGAAATCCATGACGCTGCGAACGCGGCCGTGAACGACCGCGCCTTCAGTTAGATCAGAGAAGACCTGCTGCCGCCGTTTGGCGTTTTCCTCCTCGAGGATGATGCGCCGGTCCACCACGACATCTTCCTTCTCGGGATCGAGCTTGGTAATGCGGCATTGAATTTCCTGGCCTACCAGGTTCGGCATATCGGCGGTTTCGCGGACGCCGCTGCGAGAGGCTGGCATGAAAGCGCGAACGCCAATGTCGACCCGGAAACCGCCTTTCACCATTTCGGCGACCGTGCCCGCAATCGTTTGTTTCTCGGTGAAGGCGTGCTGGAGAGAAGTCCAGTCCTTGGGCCGCTCTACCTTGATCGTGGAGAGCGTGTAATAACCTTCTTCGTTACGAGGGCCAGCGGATACGGTGATCTGAGAACCGGGAACAGGGTCGCCTTCCTGCGTCTCCATCCACTTGGCCAGCGGCAAGACACCTTCGGTCTTGCGCCCTATGTCGACATAAATGCCGGCGGGATTGACGGAGATGATAGTACCGATAACGGTTTCGGCGCCGCGGGCGTCAGGATGTTGTGACTCAAAGCTGGAAAGAATGTCGCCAAAGCTCATCTCGTCGCTGGAAGCAGCCTCATCAGGGGGGAGAGAACCATTTGGAGAATCAGCAAAAATCTCGTTGCTCATGACGGCGGGGATGCCCTTATTCTGGCATAGCACTAGTCGATGGAAAGAAAACAATGAAGACCGCTAACGGAAGTTCGTCACCACCGGGGGCGTGGCGATTTCAAGCGCAGGATTTTGCGTGGCTGATGTTCGTCGGCGTGCTGATTGCGGCATCACCAGAAGTAAATTACGACGCGCTGATTTTATTGCCGCTGATTGGAGCCTTTCAGATAGTGGAGCCGCGCCTCAAGATATTTGCTTCGCGGCGCGGGCAAATCGTTTCGATCACGCTCAAGATGGTGTTGTGTTACCTGCTGATCGGGTTCACGCATACATTCAACAGCTTTTATTTTCCGGTGTTTTTTATACCGATGGTGTCCGCGGCAACAACATTTGAAGCGGCAGGCGTGTTTTGGGTGACGGCGATCGCGTGTGTTGCTTCGTTTTCTTTCCTGCTTTTTCTGCCGTTGTTCGTGCCATACAACGAAATTGATTTTTTGGATTATCTGAGCGTAATGGGTGTGCGGACTATGTTTTATGCGATCGTTTCGTTTCTGGTGTATCAGCAGGCGAAGGCAAAACGCGACGAGATGCAGCGGACACAGGCAGCGGCGGCCAGCCTGGCGAAGGCGAATGAAGAGTTGCGAGAGGCGCAAGCTTCTTTGCGGCGGAGCGAACGGTTGGCGGCTTTGGGTCAATTGACGGCAGGGCTGGCGCACGAGTTACGCAATCCACTGGGGACGATAAGAGCGTCGGCCGAGATGCTGCAGAAGCCGGCAGTCAAAACCAAGCCGGAAGTGATGGATGAGATGGCGGGTTACATCAGCGCCGAAGTAGACCGGATGAATGGACTCGTGGCGAGCTTTCTCGACTTCGCGCGGCCGCTGCAGATCCATCCGGCGGAATCGAACCTGACGGAAGTGCTCGAGCAAGTCGAACGAGAGCAGGCGGAATTGGCAGCTGCACGAGACACACCGGTTATGAGGAAGAACGGAACGGGCTCCTTGGTTTTCCGATTCGATCCGGAATTGATGCGGCTGGCGCTTTCAAATCTCCTCCAAAATGCGATTCAGGCGAGTGCTCCGGGGAAAGCGATTTCAATTGAGACAGAGATGGCAGGGCAAGATGTGAAGATCTGGGTGGCGGATGAGGGCGAAGGGATTTTGCCGGAGCACCTGGAGAATGTTTTCAATCCGTTTTTCACGACAAAGCCGAAAGGAGTGGGTTTAGGGCTGGCGCTGGTGGCAAAGATCGTGGATGAACACGGGGGAAGGATTCATGTATCGAGCGAAAGAGGGAAAGGGACGCGATTTGAGGTGGTGTTGCCGCGGAAATAGAGTAAAGCTTTGATTTTTCGGTTACAGGCGCTCCGTTTTTGGTTTGTCGCGCGGGAATCCATACACTTTGCAGAAGGGAAATCCGCGAACATTTTGCGCGGGGCGTTTGGGACTATTTTCCGAAGACTTGTCTGTTTGCCGGACTGTCCCGGAGTTTCCCAATGCGAATGGCGTGCGCGGTGTGCTTATGCGCGGATGTTTGAACCGGGCGCGATTTCACCCGGTCCAAGCGGATTGGCGGATTGGCCGCGACCGTTTGTGTTTCGCGCGATGCATCTCGATGGGCGCACGTTTGCGGCGGGCTATACATTCCATTTCGATCTGAACCTGTTTGACACTACGACTTCATCGGTGGCCTACCTGGTGCTTACCTTCGCGCAAGTCGCGCGCGAAGGACTAGGACCGGGCCGGCGGAAAGTGGAGCTCACGCGCGTGGTGCAGTTGGACGGTTCGGGAGAAGCGGGCGCGGCGGTTTACCAGAACGGGTTGATGAGTGAACAAAGCGTTGCGCCGCTAGAGTTCGACTTAAGCGCGCAGCCGAAGCCGGTTTCACGTTTGCGAATGCGGTTTGTGACACCAACCGAGCTAAAGAATGGCCAGCAGATCGTCGCTCGGCCAGAGTTTGGGATTTTGGCGGCGCGGGTGCGCGATCGAATTAGTACCCTGCGGGAACTGTACGGTGACGGGGCGCTGGACATTGATTTTCGAGCTTTCGGAGAACGGGCTTCATCCGTGGAGATGACGCGCTGCGAGATCGAAAAGGTGGATGTGCGCCGGCGAAGCAGCCGGACCGGGCAGGTGCATTCGATCGGTGGCTTCGTTGGCGAGGCGGAATATGAGGGAGAGCTGGCGGAATTTCTGCCTTATTTAAAGGTGGCGCAGTGGACAGGGGTCGGCAGGCAGACGGTTTGGGGAAAGGGTGTGATTGAGATCAATCCTAGTTCGCCCAGCACGGATGCAGATACGACCGGGTGCTAAAAGCTGAAGCGCATTTGCAGTTCAACTACGCGGCCGGCCAGCGCCGACTGTGCTTGCCCGAACGAGGGGTTCGATGTCGTACCGGAGCCGATGATCTGACTGGGTAACGGAGCATTCGCTCCGACGCTGCTTGCTCCAAGCGGAGACAGATTCAGCTTGTTGAAGATGTTATAGAGGTCGCCGCGAAACTCGAAGCGCGCGTTCTCGCCAAAAATCGGCAGCTTGGGAAGCGTGAACGACTTCTGCAGAGTCATGTCGGTATCGAAGTACTGCGGACCTCGCAATGTGTTGCGGCCGACCCCTGGAGGTGGAGGCGTGCCTACCGGCACAGTGGGATTTATGGTCGATAGCGCGGGTATCGTGAAGTACGCTAAGGCGCCTTGGGGGAAGTTGCCGTTGTTCTGCTGGAAGGTGCTGTTGCTGCTGCTCATGCCATAGCCGCCGGTAGAGCCCGCCGGCCGAAGATCGACATAACCGCTATTCGGATAAACCAGGTTGCCACCAGGAATGTCGGTATAGACGGGCGTCCAGGGATATCCGGTGTGCCAGTTCAGAATGCCGCTGATCTGCCAACCACCTAAGATCTTCTGCATCCAGCTATGACCTTTAAAGATCGTCGGTGTGTAGACGCCATACAGCTTGACGTTATGGCGCACATCGAAATCGGCCGGTCCCTTCAAATACTGAATGGCGTACGGATACTCGCCGGTAGCGAAATCGCTCGAGCCATCATCGATGGTGTGGCTCCAGCGATATTGGAAATCCAACTGGAAATTTTTAGTGAAGCGATGCTCTAACTCAGTCAACAGGGCGTTGTAACTGGCATTTGCATCGTTCGAATAGAAGAAGGTATGGGCGATCTGCGGATTGACAGTTGGAAAGAAGTTAAGGTTTAGATTTTGGGTGCGCGTCAAATGGCGGCTCAAGCTACCCTGATAACCCAATTTCGCTACCCAGTTTCCTCCGAGATCGTACTGTCCTTCAAGCGAATCGCGATAAGTGACCGGGGTTGGCAGGTTTTCCTGGACGCCGTAGAGATCGAGGTTCGAGCCGTTGGTTGGCAGACCGGTTGCAGGATTGAATTGGAGAATCGCGTTCGGATTAACCGGCCAGTTATTGAATTGGTGTACGTTGTTGGGGACCTGATAAAGGATTTGTGGCGTTCCGAAGTTAAAAGAGGTCACGAGCGGAGGATTGCTGCGGCCATTCAAGGTGATGGCCTCTTCCATGCGGTTATAACCAATACCGAAGCCGCCGCGCACCACAAATTTTTGACTATTCGGATTCGGCCGCCAAGCGAAGCCGATTTCCGGACTCCAGTTATTCTTGCTGGCCTTGTATAGATCGCCGCCGACTTTTAAGGTCAGATCAGTCAGCGCATTTTGACCCGGGCCCAAAAGGAAGTTGCTGATGTTTCCATACTTTTCGCTGACCGGCGTAAAGTATTCCCAACGGATACCGAGATTCAATGTCAAGTTCGAGCGGGGTTTCCAATCGTCCTGAATGAAACCGGCATAGATGGCGGAGCGGATGTAGTGAGTAGCCGAGGTCGGCATGCCGGAGCGGGGATCGAAGTTGCCGGTCTCCTGATAGGGAGCATCGTTAGCGAAATCCCACAGGCTATGAAACGTGTAGGTCGGACGCGCGCTGCCGGCTTGTGTGTCATTATCCTGCTCTTTATAAATGTCGACGCCTGCTTTCAATGAATGACTGCCTTGAACGGTACTGACTGTGTCCCGCACGTTGTAGGTCGTCTGGTAAAAGACGCCCGGGCCAGGCGCTCCAAAAAATTGGACGTTGGCGGTCCCTAACATGTCGATCTGGTCCTGCGGCAAACCAAAAGGCTCCTGCGGATTACTTGCAACTTCGTTGAAATACCAGCGGGTGACGTTAACGCGGGCTTCGTTAAGCCAACTAGATGAGAAGGTGTGATTCCAGACGGCAGCTGCGGAATAGTTCAGACGATTCGTGTTCCAGGCGTTAGCGGCGCGGGTCGGACCGTTATAAAAAGAGCTGGTCACCGGCACCCAGTAGGTGCTGAAGGTAATAAGATCATTGCTGGTCGCCTGATAATCAGCGCGGCCGTTATACTGCTGCGATACGGTATTCGTCGGGCTTGAGGTCTGGACGAACATAATGTCCGGGACACCGTCGAGGCCGCTGCCAATACCTGGGACCGCCGAGCTTCGATATGTAGCATCAGGCGTTCCAAGAGCAGCTTTGAGGGGTGAGCCAATATCAAGCCCCATAGACTGACCGTTCTGAACGATCGGATTACAAGTGCCGGGCGCAAAACCCGCATCGGCGCACGTCCTTGGAATGATGGCGTTGTAGGAGACGCCTTCACCCGGATACCCGAGAATCTTGGAGGCGATGCTGTTGGCAGCGCCGGCACTCTTCAGGAACTGCGGCGTTTCGTACCAGCCTTGTGCCGTGGCACTCGAGGCATTGCGCAATGTTTCATACGAAAAGAAGAAGAATAAATGATTCTTGATAATGGGGCCACCGAGACTACCAGCCCACTGATTGAAACGGTCGGTGTCGCGCTGGGGTGGGGCGTTGTCCGGACCATCCCAGCGCTGGAACGCATTCAGGCCGGGACGATCAAACTTCATCAGGGCGCTGCCGTGGAATGAATTGGTTCCGCTCTGTGATACGAGCAGCACCTGCGCGCCACTATTGCGGCCGTTCTCGGCGCTGTATTGATTGGATTCAACGGTAACTTCTTTTACCGACTCTTTGTTCGGCGTGATCACTGACGCGCCACCCCAGGCGAGGCTGTTGGTCGAGACGCCATCCACCTGAAAGTTGTTGGAGTTGTTGCGCGTGCCATTGGCGACAATCTGCACCTGGTTCTCGGTTTGAAAAATGCTGCCGGTTCCACTGGAGCCGCCGGGACCCTGACTTCCCGGAAGATTTTGTGAGGAGCTGCCACCTGCGCCCCGCGCGTTATCGCCGAACGTGCCTGGCGCTAAGGCGGCAACCTGGAAAGTGTCGCGGCCGAAGGTTGGGAGCGCCTGCACTGTCTGACTAGAAAAGGTCGCGGCCACATTTGCATTTTCGGTGTCGAGGGCGGGCTCTTCGCTAGCGTTAACCGTTACAGTTTGCGCGGTTTGTTTGGCAACCTGCACCTGAATATCCTGACCCTGCGCTTGTTCAGAAGTCAGGACGACATTATTGACGACTTGCGTGGCGAAACCGGTCTTTTCCACCTTGAAACTGTAGCGACCAGGCGCGAGCGACGGGAAGGCATAGGTGCCCGCGTCACCAGTTGTGGTTTCGCGCGAAATGTTGGTGTCGACATTCGTCAACGTGACTTTGGCGCCGGGTACTACGGCACCCGAAGCGTCGGTGATGGTGCCCTGGAAACTGCCGCGATACTGTGCTTCCAGCGATTGAAGAGAAAGAATGAAAAAGAAGAAAACGCTAAAGGCGGAGAGCGCCGCGCGACGGAGTGTCTTCGAGGACAGGAAAACCATAACAACCCCTTATGTTCATGGCAGGATTGAAAGCAGATCCCGCTTTACCACAACGTACTATTACCCCCAACGGTAAGCCATTGAAATAGAACTGTCAAGGGATTGCTGACTTCACTCGGACGACAAATGTGCCCCTGGTAAATATCGCTATACTGAGCCCTTAAACATGATCCAGCTTCTGCGGACCAAGAATATCGACGAACTGGTCGAGGAGGCGCACACAGAGGGCAAACGGCTGAAGCGTTCGCTTGGCCCGTGGAGCCTGATCGCATTTGGTATCGGTGCGGTAATCGGCGGCGGGATTTTTACAGTGACCGGAACGGCAGCCGCGGGCCAGCATCTCGCGGTTCCGTCGATCTTGAATGCACCGCTGCTTGATCTACTGTTACACGGACGAAATGCAGCCTCCATTATCGGCCGGCCCGGTGCAGGTCCAGGCCTGACGCTCTCCTTTATATTGGTGGCTCTTACTTGCGGTTTTGCGGCGCTGTGTTACGCGGAATTAGCGTCGATGATTCCCATCGCGGGTAGCGCCTATACGTACGCTTACACAACTCTCGGCGAAATCTTCGCGTGGATCATCGGTTGGGATCTGATTCTCGAATACGCGGTGTCGAACATGTCAGTCGCAGTTGGATTTTCCGCCTACTTTAACGTCATGTGCGATTATCTTTTCGGGCGGCATCTGCCCCGTTACTTGTCCGAGCCCGCGATCATGGATGGCCATGTCACGGGAAGTGTGTTCAATCTGCCGGCGCTGATCATCGTGATGGCGCTGAGCTGGTTGTTAGTGCGCGGAGTGAAGGAGAGCGCCGGCGCTAACAACGTAATGGTGGCGATAAAAATTGCGGCCGTCCTGTTATTCGTCTTCGGAGCAGCTCACGCGGTACAGGCGGCTAACCTTCATCCGTTTTTGCCCAACGGTTTTGGCGGAGTGGTGAGCGGTGCAGCCATCGTGTTCTTTACTTTTATCGGATTCGACTCGGTGTCGACAGCCGCGGAGGAATGCAAGAGTCCACAGCGCAACATGCCAATAGGCATCATAGGCACGCTGATCGTTTGCGGCATCCTTTATACATCCGTGGCGCTTGTGCTAACCGGCATTGTGAATTGGAAGACGCTAGGTAATGCATCACCGGTAGCCAATGCTTTAGCGGCGATCGGCATGTCGCGCTTACGTTTTACGGTAACGGTCGGTGCTTTGCTGGGAATGCTGTCGTCGCTTCTGGTCTATCAATATGGTCAGGCGCGGATCTGGTTTGCGATGTCGCGCGACCGCCTGCTACCTGGTCTTTTCTCGCGCGTTCACAAACGTTTTCAAACTCCGCACGTCAGTACGTGGATAGCGGGTTTGGCGGTGGGCATTCCAGCAGGCATCTGGGACATCGGAACTTTCGCCGATCTTTCAAATATCGGAACCTTATTCGCGTTCATCATCGTTTCTCTAGGTGTCGTGATTTTGCGCCACAAGCAACCCGAGCGGGCTCGAAGTTTTAAAGTTCCGTTCTCTCCCGTTACTCCGGCGATCTCGGTTGTTTGCTGCCTGGGACTAATGCTAGGATTGCCTCTCGAGACCTGGATTCGGTTCGTAGTCTGGCTGGCGATTGGATTGCTTATTTACGCGGGCTATAGCCGGAGACGGAGTCCTCTCTGCGACCCTCAGCGCGAAAAGATGGGCCACGTTGATGTGTCTTAAAGAGTACTCTCCCGATGGTTGAGAAGCAGCCTCTACAGCAAACGATTCTTGCGCTACTACTCGCGTGGGCTTTCACCGCGCAGCTGACTTACTCAGGCTTTGCAATCTACCGACAGGCGCACCCTGAACGATATGTAGAGCTTCCTTTCAACACCGATTCTTTCTCAACGGTGATCGACAAGAGAGCTGCCGGGTATCCGACGCTGCAGAAGGGCGACAACATCCTGGCGCTGAACGGAGTTTCATTCACCGGGGAAGAGCAGCTGGTCGCCGTCCAATCCACTCTTCATCCGGGGGACACCCTCGCAGTGACGGTGGCCCGGCGCACCGACCATGGCATCTATCGGCTCACCATTCCCGTCAAGCTACATAGCCAGTCGGGTAGTTGGATTGAGTTGCTCGGACTTTCGGTAATCTTGCCGATCAGCTGCCTGGCGGTGGGTTTTTATATTGCATTCGCGCGGCCACGCGATCCTCTCGCCTGGATCACGCTGGCAATGCTGGCATCGGTCGGGCAGATTGCCGGCGATGTTTCCTGGTTCATTAGCTCGCCGTGGCGTGAAATGCTGTTTCTCTATCACACGCTTCTGGGAGCGTCCTGGCCACTCTGGCTGTTGTTATTCGGATTGTACTTCCCGGTTCCGCTGCCCGGCTGGAAAAAGATTAGCTGGTTGAACTGGATCCTCGCGGCGCCTTACGTTGTGTTCGGGGCGCTCGCCGCTTACGGCTACCTCCGGGCCGGGGCGCATTTACGCGAGCTCGGGTGGCTCAACTCCTTCATCATAAAATCCGAGCCTTTCTTCACTGTTCTGTTCTCCGTGTATGTTGGCGGCTTCTTTGCGCTGCTCGGCAGGAAGGCGAGCATGGTTCAAAGTCCAGATGCCAAACGCCGCTTGCATTTGATGAGCATTGGTTGTTCGCTGGCGCTGACTCCGCTACTACCGGTGGTGTTCCTCAACCTGCCGGCATGGCTCGAAACGCTCTGTCTCTCGATGGTGATGTTTTTCCCAATCACCATGGCCTACGTCATCGTGGTGCAGCGGGCCATGGACATTCGCATGGTGGTGCGCAGCGGCGTGCGCTACGCGGTAGCGAGACAGGGTATTCAATTCCTTCGGATAGCGCTCTCAACAACGCTGGTTTTACTGGCGCTCCAACTCGGCCGCGGCTTCACCGAGCACTGGCAAGGGATCGTCATCATGGTGGTGGGCGTGGTGTTGATTGCGAGTATCGGCAGACTCGCCAAGCGCACCAGCCGCTGGATGGACCGCCGCTTTTTTCGCGAAGCCTACGATGCCGAGCTTATTCTGGCCGATCTGAGTGGTTCGGTAGCCAGCATTCGGGACATCAGAGCTTTGCTGCAGATCGTGACTCGTCGCATCTCGGGCTCACTGCATGTAGAGCGTATAGCCGTACTGCTCGAACGCGGAATGCACTATGAACCCGCCTATGCGCTGGGCTTCGAAAATCCTCTGCCGCCGCTGCCGCGCGATGCAACCACGATACGCATCCTGAAACAGCTGCGGGCGCCATCCAAGATATATTTTGAGGATCCGCAGTCCTGGATCTACGGAGCGCCGGAGGACGAGCAGAAGATACTTCGTTCGCTGCATGCGCAATTGCTGCTGCCAGTTTCGCTCAACAACCGCCTGGTTGGGATGATCAGCCTGGGACCCAAAAAATCGGAACTGCCCTATTCGCAAGGCGACCTGCAGCTGCTTGGAGCGGTCGCCTCGCAAACCGGACTAGCGATTGAAAATGCGGAGTTAACCGAGACCATCCGCAACGAAATCGCCCAACGCGAGCGCCTGGACCGCGAACTCGAGATCGCGCGCGATGTGCAGCAGCATCTTTTTCCGCAGAGCTTGCCGCAAGTGAAAGGCATCGATCTTGCGGGTTATTGCCGGCCGGCGGAAGGCGTTGGCGGCGATTACTACGACTTCTTGCGTCTCTCCTGCGGTTGTCTCGGTGTGGCCGTTGGCGATGTGTCGGGCAAGGGCATCGCTGCGGCTCTTTTGATGGCCAGCTTGCAAGCCTCGCTGCGGGGCCAGACCATCAAGCCTTGCGAGACGCTTGCCGAGATGATTCAAAACGTGAATCACCTGGTCTATGACGCTTCGGCCGATAACAAATACGCTACCTTCTTCTATGCGCAATATAGTCCCGCCACCCGCGTATTGCGTTATGTCAACGCCGGCCACAATGCGCCCATCGTTTTGCGGGGGGAACCGGCGGATGGATGCGATATCCTGCGCCTGGACCAGGGTGGGACCGTAGTGGGATTATTTCCTCACTGTATTTTCGACGAGGGTCGAGTGGTGCTCGAGCCGGGCGACGTGGTGGTTGCATTTACCGACGGCATCAGCGAAGCGATGAACAGTCTAGATGAGGAATTCGAAGAGAGTCGATTGCTTGCGGCTGTGCGCGAACAGAACGCTCGATCAGCGGCAGACGTGATCTCGGAAGTTCTGGCGCGGGTAGATCAATTTACGGCTGGAGCTCGTCAGCATGACGATATGACGCTAGTCGTGTTACGCGTGCAGTAAAGAGGCCCGCAAATGACGTGGACGTGAGTGAGGCAGATATTGAAAAGACGCCGGTTTCTGATCTCATGTCTAGCAGCACCCGCACTAACCTCAGCGAGAGAAGTGCTGGGACATGCTCTTGACAGGCGGCGGCCTGCGCAGCCGCGCAACTACAATTTTCAGCGAACCATTTCAAGGGAAGTACTCGGCAGCTATCTGTCGCGGTCCATTTCGATGGAAGGCCTGCTCAATGGACGTGGCAATCTGGCTGACAATCTCCGCATGCTGACCACCGTCGGTGCAAAATACATTGGGCGCAGCGTGTGTTTATGGGGCGGCGAAGCCGATCTGCTGAGTCACTTTGAAAAGGTGAGACAACAACTCCCGCAGGTACATGCAGCCGATCCTGAAATGATTGCCGAGGCGTGCATTTTTGAGATCGTCACGACCGCCGTAGAGAAAGTTCCTGTACCCGATTGGGTGTTTATTACGTGGGGACAGCCAGTCGAGAAGCGGAACTTTCGTTATGCGGACATTATTTATACAGAGGGGCCGCGCAAAGATCAATGGGGCAAGGGCTCGTCAGTTCCCGACGTGAGCCGGCCAGAGACAAAACTCTGGTTTTATTTTCTGGCGAAGTCATACATAGATCTCGGCGTAGAGGGTATTCACTTTGGCCAGGCGGAGATCATGAACGGCAATGATCCGGATCTCGCACATTGGGAACAGGTATTATCTCTTGTCCGCAGCTACGCATTGAAACAGGGGCGTAGGCGCATGGTGCTGTGTAATGCTCACGTACCAAGCGGCGGCCTAGTACGCAAGGGCAAATTGCTGTTGGATTTCCACGCTTTTCCGTTGAGAATCATGGAGACCCCCGACCGGCCCCAGCAAGCCATCCTGAAGGTCGGCTTTTCAGACGGTATTTATGGTCGCAGCAAAGGCGGGATCACTTACAGCGGCTGGACCTGCGAACACCTTCCTTATCTGGTTGAGTTGGATAACTGGGGCGCCAGTAAACATCCTGGGCAGCCGAGGATGGGCGGGAACTGGGTCTGGGGTTATGACGAAATCACCTGGTTCGCTCATCAGAGCCAACAGTATCGCAGTGATTGGCTGCGCTATGCCTGGAATTGGGTACGCGAAACGGACCCCAACGGATATCTCGAAATGCCGGGCAGCCGGACAATGCGATCGCCATTAGACCATCGTTCGTGGTATTACGCCAATGCTCCGAGCGCAGCGGTGCCCGAAGGCTTAGACGATGAAAAAGCAATTCAGGCTATCTGGGCGGCTGATGGGGCGTGATTCGGCGCGGTGCAACACGGATGAAAAGTACAGGCAACGTTTTACGGCTGTAGCGCCAGGGTAGTTTTTCCGGCAGGACCGGAGTAAATCAATTCGAGCGAATGGATGCTCTTGGTTCTGCCCCGGTATTGAAAGAAAATGAGTCCCGCTTCAGGAAGCGCCCGGTCTCCTTCCGGTAACGAGGATCTTAGGACATATTGAGACATGGCGTGCCGCAATTCAATGGGGACATGGACTACCACCGGCAGAGAGCTGGAATCGCTCTGACCACCAGTGCTCAGGCCGCCCTTCGATTTCGGTTTCGACTCGGCATCTTCAGGCGGCGACCATTGGGGATCTTTGAGAGAGCTGGTTACTAACACAGAAGGCTGGCTGGGCAACGGCGTCTTCTTTCCATTGATCTTGAGAGAAAAGTCGCCAGTCGATAACTGGATGCGGCTGCCGGGCGCACCGAAGAAACCAGTTTCCACCACCACATAATCTTCGGTGGAAAGCGGTCCTTCCGGCTTCGGGACAGAGTGTCCCATGAACTCGGCGGCAATCGTCACGGCGCCTGCCTGCGCGTGCGCCTGATAATCTCCGGGAGTTGCTCGCGGCGGCATGCCCTTCACTTCGTTGGCTCGGGCGTCCTTGCTTTCGGTGTTCTGACCATAGGCAGACAGACAAGGGGCCGCGATCAAAACACCGATCACGCATACAGGAGAAAGCCGCATTTCAATTCACAAACTAGCATATGCAAACGACAGCGTGCTTCCGGAAGAAATTGGGAATTTAGAAGCCTTCCCATACTAATGCGGGGAAGTTGGAACGGGCTCGAAAACCGACCGATTCGTAGAGCCGGATCGCTCCCAGATTCGATGAAGTCACGGTCAGGCTGATGGTCGAACAGCCGGCCTCCACCAGCCGCCACATGGTCTGGCGCAGCAGTTCATAGCCCAGACGCGCTCCACGCACGGCCGGCAGAGTACAGAGTTGCGTCACGTGACCGGAGGTATTCGAAACTTTACTTGCGAGACAGACTGCAGCAACGCGCCCGCTGTGATCATCGACGGCCACCATCGACGCTTGCGGCGCGAATGTGCCGCACCCAGGGTAACGAATGATGTTCATTAGAAAGTGGCGGGCGCCGGGAATAGTGCGGTATTGATCGTTGATCTCGCTATCGACATGCCCGCGATAGGCGGCCGATACCAGGTGGGCTATCTCTTCCGAAAAACGTTCCGACCAGGGGAAAAAGGTCGCTTTTATTTCAGGTGTTTGCGGTTTGAGCGGGAGCATGGCGTCGCTGCGGATATCCATAAAGCAGCGATCGTAGCGCGCCAGCCGATGGCTGAATGGCAGGGTTTGGTGAGCGGCGGTATTAAGCAGCATCAATTGAGACTCGATGCGGCGGACACCGGATACCATCATCAAACCTTGCACGGTGGCTCCCAGCAGCATCATCTCGTTGGCGGCGGTCGCATAATCGTCACGGACGTAGAAGTCGCCGATGAGACCCTTCCTGCCTTCGCAGACGTGATATGCGTAACCGACTACTTCGTGGTCGGCCACGAGCGCATATCCATACAGGGAGCGAATTTGCACAAAGCGCCGGAGCAGTTCGGCCGAGGGTCGGAAATCCCAGTGAAAGCGCTTCTCCCAAACCTGAATTTCGCGGTGAAAGAGAGCATCCAAGTCGCCGGGCGCCAGGTTTGGAAGTTCTACAACTTCGGGTAATCGAACCTGAAGGCTCGCCGACATCTCAAGATTATACGTGTACTTCAGCGGGTTTCCGTGTCTGTATTACTGCGTGGTCCCGTAGCAAGCGGCCGATGCGTTCGGTTGCTTCGAATGTTCGCGCCTGGTCTTCGATGAGACTGAAGCGCACGTAACCCTCGCCCATGGGCCCGAATCCCATGCCGGGCGAAAGAGCCACGTGGGCATCCTTCATCACAAGCTTGACGAAATCGAGCGAACCCATGGTGCGAAGTGCTTCCGGCAGTTGGGCCCAAAGGAACATGGTGGCTTTGGGCGCCTCGACGGGCCAACCGGCCCGATGCAGCCCTTCCACCAACCAGTCGCGCCGCTGTTGGTACAAGCGGCAGATCTTGCCAGGTGCGTCATGGCATTCGCGGAGTGCGGTGACGGCGGCAATTTGAATAGGCTGAAACATGCCGTAATCGAGATAGCTCTTAATGCGGGTTAGAGCCGCCACCAGGCGCTGATTACCCAGGCAGAAACCGACGCGCCAGCCAGCCATGTTGTAGCTCTTGGTCATCGAATAAATCTCGACCGCGCAATCCTTCGCGCCTTCCACTTCGAGAATGCTCGGAGGCCGGAAGCCATCGAAACCGAGTTCCGCATAAGCAAAGTCGTGGATGACATAAGCGCCATACTCACGCGCCAAGCTCACCACTTCGCGCATAAAATTCAGATCGACACAAATCGTGGTGGGATTGTGCGGAAACGAAATGAGGATGATCTTTGGTTTGTTGATTGCCTTGCGAAAATGCTCTTTCAGTCCGGCTAGAAATGTGGCGGCATCAGGCATCGGCAACATCTGCGCGTCGCCCTCGGCGAGCACCACGCCAAACTGATGCAGGGGATAAGCGGGATTGGCGGACACCACCGGGTCGCCGGGGCGGATGATTGCGTAAAGCAGATGAGCCAGCGCGTCCTTAGCGCCCATTGTGACGATCGCTTCCGATTCCGGATCAAGCGCTACTCGGTAGTGTTTCTGGTAACGCTCTACGATGGCCTTCCGCAAATCAGTAATGCCGCGCGAAACAGAGTAGCGATGATTTAGAGGATTGGGCGCGGCCTCGATCAGTTTTTGCACCACCGGTTCCGGCGTGGCACCGTCGGGGTTTCCCATCCCCATGTCGATGACGTCGATTCCATCGGCGCGCATCCGGTCCCGCATGTCGTTGACAACTGCAAACACATAGGGCGGGAGTTTTTGGATTCGATAGAACTCTTCGCTTTTTGAAAGCGGCATGCCCCTAGTGTATCCGGGCTGAGGTTGATAGCAAGGTGAGCGTATCCTTTTAAACGTGGCGGACCAATCGCACGGGCAGAGTAATTATTGCCGAAATTAGTTCAAGAACGCCATGCACGGCGATTCCGAGGATGCGGAACGGCAGCAGGAACAGCCAGACGATGGGATAGAGTACTAATGCCAGAAGCGCCAGCGGCCAGCACACCAGGAGGAGTAAACACCACAGCAAAAAAGTCAACATGCTCTCTTTCCGTAGCTACGCACGCGATCGTAGAATTGTTCCGTTACGGCGCGTTCTTTTTCTGAGCGGCCAGGAACGGTTTTGTTTTCGGATTCGCGGTGTTCCACTTCGGCGGGATTCTGGCGTCGGCCAAGTTGATCAGCGCCAAGCCGATCATCCGATCGACCCGCGCCATGTTTTCGTAATCCACCTTGTCCCAGGTATCAGCCAGCCCGTGGTAATCCGGATAATCGAATGCGACCGTGAGGGTGTGCGCTGGAATGCCCTGCTCGGCCAGCGCATCGTTGTCGCTCCGGGTAAAATAAGCATCGCTTGCTTGTGGGTCCTTATATAATTTGATGCCGGTCTGCCGCCCGGCTTGTTCCAAGTAGGTGGTTATGTCCGAGTAATCGTAACCCGTCAAGCTCGCTGTGTTCACCTGTTTTCCGTTGGTCGAGTCGGTGCGTCCGACCTGCTCGAGATTGATATCGGCAACTGTCTGGGCGATGGGGAACACCGGATGTTCGCCGTAAAATTGCGATCCCAGCTCACCGCGCTCTTCGCCAAAAAAGGTCATGAAGACAATCGATCTTTTGGGGTGGGTCCGCAGGCGGCTCAAAGCTTCGGCGATCGCGATCACGGAAACGGTTCCGCTGCCGTCATCATTGGCGCCATTATAAATACGATCACCTCGTTCATTTGGCTTGGGCGGCGAGGCCATACCGCGAGCCGTGTCGAGCGTTCCAATGTGATCATAGTGCGCGGTCAAGAGCACGGCGGTATCGCGAAGCCGCGGATCGCTGCCGCGCAACACGCCGATCACATTGTTGACGTTGACGGCTTCGTCGCGGGGCGCGGGCAGATGGATGGACACCGTCTTGATCTGCGCCGCGCTCTCAGGTTTTTCGAGCATTTCCAGCAGCTCGGCATTGGCCACATTTACGATGGGAGTCCGCGTTTGCTGAGCATCATCAGCGGAAAGAAGCCGCGAGCCGGGAGCTCCCATGAGCGAACTGCTCACGGCTATTCCGACGACGGCCCGGGAAGCTTCGACCGCACGCAGGAAGGGACGAAGCCGCCTGTAGTCTGCCATTGCTTGCTGCTCCGGAAGCTTGCGCAGATCCGGCACGACGGTCAAAACTACTTTGCCCGAAATATCGGTTTTACTGAGCGCGTTTACGTCCGGAGTAGAAAAACTAACAACAGCGGCATTGTTGATCTCCGCTGAGCGGGAAATCTGGGTCATGGCAATCGCGTCCGGCGCAATCTTCAGATCTTTGTTAGTCGTGGCTACTGTCATCTCGGTAGCGACTTTAGGTAATTGACGCTCTACCATGTGCGCCACCTGAAAATAGCCGGTGTCACCGCCGGGCTCGAGGCCCGCGGCCCGAAAGCGCGAAGCGATGAACTCGGCCGCTACTTCCAAACCAGGCGAGGGCGTAAATCTGCCTTGGAGCGCATCGGAAGCTAGGAAGGAAAGATCACCTTTGAGATCCGCGGCGGTAATCTTCTGGAGGGCGGCACTTGCGCCAGCCAGTTCGGGTTTGGTAGCAGTTTGGGCTAATCCGGCATGCCAAGCCGTCGCCAATAGCAGAAGGAAGGAAGCGGTGGTTCGCAATTCGGAGTATAGCCGACGGGTCGCTGCTCCAGAATCGGACTGCTAAGAATACCACTGGCTCGACATCACACGAGACCGGGACGCACGCGTGCTACTCGATGCGGCGCAGGTTGGTATGAATGAACTTCCCGCGCTGTTCTTCGAAGACGGATCCGTGCTGCACAATCCCGAGCCGCGCCAGGTGGCCGCCTCGATGTTTATGACCTGGTCATCGTGGGCGCCGGACCCGCGAACATCCTGCGCCGGGCATGATGATCGCGGCCGAGGGTTACTCACGCATCTGGAAGGAGCGGCGTGAACCGCTACCACTTGAGACCAGCGTTCCTGGAGTATTTGCGGCAGGCGACCTGCGCTCGGATGCAATGAACCGTGTGGCGTCCGCGGTGGGTGAGGGATCGATGGTGGTTCGGCTGGCACACGAATACCTGGCGTTGGCGTAGACCCCAACTCGAGTCTCGGGCTGAGCAAGGTTTATGTGATTCCGTTCGTGCCCCGAGCCGGCGAACAGATCGTGGGCGGCTCAAGCAACCGAATCTGCTTACCATCACAATCGATTTCCGCGGTCACTCCGAGAGGAAGAATGAACTTTGGATCGGTGTGTCCGAAATCCATTCGAGTGATCAGCGGGAGCGACGCTAAATTCAACTCGGCGAGAACACGCAACAGCGCGTCATCATAAGCCTCGAAGCTCGCTTCGTCGCCATAAGGCCTGCCGTAGAGTATCCCTCGGGCTTGCTTCAGCGCTCCCGTAGCGGCCAGCGCTCGGAGCATATAGGTAACCAACTTGGGCGAGGGCTGATCCTCCGATGTCTCGAGGAACAAAATACTGTTGCGCCAGGCCGAGGGCGCGGGCCAAACCGGCGTGCCCCGAAGCCAGTCCAAGACGTCCAAACACCCGCCGATCAACCTACCGCGATGCTGTCCGCTTCCCTGGAGCCACCTCCATCCGGAGCATGGCTGAAGCTCCCGCCTCTTCTGATTCCGTTTTTCATCGGCCCAGTCCCAAGATCCAATGGTCCATCCATCGGAGTTGGGCGAGATGAACACGGACGGCGACGGTGTGAAGAGGACCTGCTTTAGATATTCGGCGGTGTATGGCAGGAGTCCGCCATTTTCGTCGAAGCCGGCCATAAGGGACGGTCCATAGAATGAAGTGACGCCAGCTTTCAAAAAAGCGAAGTGAGTGACGGTTGAGTCCGAGTAGCCGAGGAAGACCTTGGGATTCCGGCGAATGACCGAAAAATCGAGAAACGGCAGCATGCGAATAGAATCGTCGCCGCCGATGATGGAGACAATGCCCTGAATGGCGGGGTCTTGCAGGACCTCAATCAGGTCCGCAGCACGAGCCTCGGGATGCGCTGCGAGCCAATTGATGTCGGCCAGCGCATGACGGCTCTCAACTACTTCGACGCCGAAAACTTCCTGCAACTGGCGTTTCCCATCCTGGTACGCCTGTGGATAGACGCTAGCCCATCCGTTAGAAAGCGAAATGGCGGCCACTCGATCGCCTGGACGAAGAGCGCGAGGTTTAATCATGCTTAGGGGTTATGGCCTGCGCCGGGAAGGAAGACTCAACCGATTATGGCAGTCGTCGCAAGGATGGGCTCGGCGAGAGCGGCTTTTCCAGTGATCACGGCCAGAGCGCGAGCCTTTTCGCGATCAACACCTTTGGTGAAAAGACGCCAAGCGGTGTCTTGAGGGAGTATCACGTTCGCCGCTGGCTCGGCGGTTGAGTCGAGAAAGAGATTCCAGGTGTCTGCGTCCCTGTGCAGGAACCACACGCCACCCGCTTCTCCTGAAATCTCAAATCTCACAGAGGTTCCGGCGGGCGCCCTCGTATTCCGAAAGGCGTGCGGCATAGCTCGCACGAATGTATCCAGCACTGGTAACAGAAAGTACGGATCGTAAAGCGGCGGGCGCCCGGCAGCGTCCCGAATCTGTTGCTGGTGGTGCCAGCGTTCGGTAAATTCCCGCGCGAGATCAAACCATACCGGCGCGGGGTCTGGACCAGCCCAACCGACCGGACCGGTCATCGCGAGCGGATCGAGAGACGCAAAACACTTCTCCACTTCGGGGCCGGAAAAGGCTAGCAATTCGCGGAGCAAACGCGGACTGATGCGGCGTGCTGCCAGTACCCATTCGGCATTCAACCGATCCACCAGTTCAACGAGTTGATGGTAGCTCTGGATTTGTCGGGGCGGACGAAAGCCGTCACGTTTCCCCGAAAGGATCGAGATATCCCCGCTCAGTAGATGTGCAGCTACGTCCTTTACAGACCAGCGTGGGGCGGCGGTAGGGCGTGCCCAGTCGTCTTCGCCAAGATCGGCCAGCAGCGTGAGCAGATGGGTCCGCAAAGGCAAGAAGCGATCGATTACGACGATCTTATCGGGGCTCTTCACAAAAGGCGCTATGTTCCGGGCGCATCTTACTCTCGATTATGGCGAAAATTAGCAGCAAACAACACGACATTATAATGTCTTCGTGCCAGGTGCTCAGGACGCTCCGCTCTATTCACGCGTCGAAACCGTCATTGCCAGCGAAATCGCTGAGGGACTTCTGAAGGTCGGCGACCAACTGCCAACCGAAGACAGCCTAATTGCGCGATTCGAGGTCAGCCGCATTACCGTTCGCCGAGCTATTCAGAATCTGGTGAGCCGCGGGCTGGTCGAGATTCGCCGCGGCAAGGGCACCTTCGTGGCTGCCCCCAAGATTACCCAGGAGCTTAGAGAATTGAGCGGATTTGTGGAGGATATGCACGCACTTGGCCGCAAACCAACGGCCCGCGTGATCAGTAAAGAAGTTGTAACTGCCGACGCAACGGTAGCGAGGCAACTCGCGGTGACCAAGGGCGAGCGCGTCGTCAGAATTCATCGCGTGCGCCTGGCGGATGGCGTCCCACTGTCGTTCGATGAGACCTATCTCCCATTAGAGATCGGCAAGAAGGTCATCACTAATAATCTGAAGGTCGAACCGATCTTTTCGCTTCTTGAACGCAAATATGACGTTCCGCTGATTGAAGCCGAGTACAAGTTGGACGCGGTGGCCGCTGACGCAGAGGTTGCCGCAGCGCTGAAAGTGAAAGCACGGAGCCCGATCTTTCGGATTGAACGAACGTCCTACTCGAGAGACGGCCGTCCAGTCGATTACGAAAGACTTTATTATCGCGGAGATCTCGTCCGGTTTGTGACACGCCTAGTCCGAAAGGCTTCTGGTCAAAAGACAGGCGCCGACGGTACGTAGCGTGTGAAGGCGCGCTATCGCTTCTTCCTGAGGTAGTTATCGACCGCTTTCGGCCCAGAACCGCCTAGGACGAGCGCCGCAAGGCAGGCGAGATAGAGCAGGTCGCACTCGTAGCCGGGCGGCCCAAACTGGGCCCGGCCGGACGACACGCTCATCAACTTAATGGAACTGAATCCATAGGGTAAGTGGACGGTTAGGATCGCCACCAGGAGAACGGCAGCCATCGGCAGACTAACAAACGAGACGAAAGCTCCGAGGAACACGGCGAGGCCGCCAACGAGTTCAGTGAGAATGGTGAGCCATGCCATGAGATGTGGCGCGGGCACGCCCATGGCATGCAGGACGACGGCGAATGCTTCAGGCCCCTTTGAAAGCTTCGCGAAGCCATGCTCCATGAAGCCATAGCCAACAATCAGCCGCAGCGGAATGGGGGCCCAACGAGCTAGGGAGGTTTGTTTTAAGAACGTAAAGCGGCTATTGCCTTCCGGTTTTTGGGATTGGAGTTCGTGCATTTTGAAAGGTTTCCTTTTGGGCGCCGGCGGAACGCTTAACGCGCCATGGCTGTTATTATGACGTTATAATGTCACCTATGATTGCAAATTATGATGAAGTTTCGGCGGCGAGACCTTCATTCAGGGAGGCGCTGCGTTTCTGGTTCAAGCTGGGGTGGATCAGCTTCGGGGGCACGGCGGCTCACATCGCAATCATGCACAACGTTCTGGTCGAGAAAAAGCGCTGGATCAGTAATGCAAGTTTTCTGCATGCGCTAAGCCATTGCATGATTCTGCCGGGTCCTGAGGCGCAGCAGCTTGCGATTTATATCGGGTGGAAGCTGCATGGCAAGCGAGGCGGCATTACGGCGGGAACGCTTTTCGTGCTGCCCTCGATGTTTGTTCTGCTGACGCTAAGCGTGGTCTATGTCAGATTAGGCAGCCTGGCGTGGATTGCCGCCATGTTCAGCGGGCTAAAACCCGCCGTGATCGCCCTGGTGATCGTTGCACTGCAGAGAGTTGCCAGAAGAGCCCTGCGCGGGCGAGTGCAAAGCGCCATTGCCGCGGTTGCGTTTGCGGCAATGTTCTTTTTCGATGTTTCGTTACTCGCGCTGATGCTCGGCGCGGTTGTTCTTGGAATCGTCCTAGGGACATTGCGGCCCAATCTTTTTCACCGCTCGACTGACGTATGCCTCGAAGAGGACGAAAAGAGATACTACATCCGAAGCCATTCGACGAAGCCGGAACATGTGCCACTAGTCGGACCTGCGCTGAAGCTGGGCGCGAGTTTATTACTTCTGTGGGTCACGCCGTTGCTGCTGTTCTACTTCTTTGTCGACGACCTCCCTTTTTGGAGGGGCCTCGCGTTGTTTTTTACCAAGGCCGCCTTCGTGACCATCGGCGGCTCGTACACGGTCATACCCTATGTAGCCCAGGCAGCGGTGTTGAAGCTGCACTGGCTGAGCAGGGTCCAAATGATGGACGGATTCGCACTGGCCGAGACGACGCCGGGCCCGTTAATTATAGTGGTCGCCTTTGTGGGCTTCATGGCCGGGTACAATCACTTCCACGGTTCATTGTGGATGGGGACTCTCGGTCTGTTAGCAACAACCTTTTATACGTTTCTGCCATGTTTCTTCTTCGTCTTTGCCGGTGCGCCGGTGGTGGAGCGGACCCAGGGCAATCCCATTGTTGAACGCGTCCTGGGGCTGATTACCGCTGTGGTGGTCGGCGCGATCCTTGACCTAACGCTTTTTTTAGGGAAGGCAGTCGTCTTTCCGTCGGGAATCGTAGGGATCAAGCAACTCGATGCAATCTCTCTGAGCTGGATCATGCTGTCGCTTCTGCTGGTCCAGAAGTTCAATCTGAAAATTATTCCGCTGATCCTGCTGAGTATTGGGTTCGGTTCGATACGGTATTTTCTCGGTTTGTGAAAGCGTCCTGGCTTCGGTAGAACGGTGCCGAATTGGGACGAGAATTCCAGAGGCGAAACGAGCACTGATTTTCAGAAGCAGGAATTCCCGACAGAGGCATTCCGCTTCGAAGGAGTCTCGTCATTCGTTTCTCAATCCCTTTCCTTTTGCTGGTTGTCGCCTCAGCCGGCACTGCTCAAACCGCCTCGTTTGCCGGCTGCAATATGTTTCCAGCGAACAATGTCTGGAATACACGGGTAGACACTCTGCCGGTAGACGTTAATTCAGCCGCTTACATTCAATCGATGAATGCGACCAATCCGAAGCTGCACCCGGATTTTGGTTATGGCACTTTGGAGACCGGCGGGATGCCTTACAACCTGGTTCCGGGCACACAGGCTAAATTGCCGGTGTCGTTCTACTATAGCGGCGATCCGGGCGGTTATCCGATACCTTCCAACGTAAATATTGAAGAAGGTTCGGATCACCACGCGATTCTGATTGACACCACAAACTGCGTTCTTTATGAGTTGTTTAATCTCTCGGCCCAATCGAGCGGGTGGCAGGCGGGTTCAGGGGCAATTTTTCCGCTTAACTCCAATGCGCTGCGGCCAGCAGGCGAGACGTCGGCAGACGCGGCAGGCTTACCGATTTTTCCAGGACTTGTGCGATATGACGAAGTATTAGCAGGCCATATCGATCATGCGCTGCGAGTAACTGCCGATCATACGCGCAATCAATACATCTGGCCGGCGCGGCACTTTGCTTCGTCGCTGACAGGCACGCAGTATCCGCCGATGGGCCAACGCTTCCGGCTGAAGCAGAGCTTCGATATCAGTTCGTATCCGGCGCCGGTGCAAGTGATTCTGCAGGCGGCAAAGACTTACGGCCTGATCCTGGCCGACAATGGGACGTCGTGGCACCTGGGGGGCATTGGCGACCTGCGCTGGAACGACACGGTGATGCACGCGATGACAAACGTCACGGGTGACAACTTCGAAGCGGTCGATGAGACAAGCTTGATGATCAATGCGAATTCGGCGCAAGCGGCAACCGGGCCAAGCGTACCGAGCGGCTGGGTTCAGGTGGTCTCGGAGAACAGCGGCAAGTGCCTGGATATGACGGGAGGGCCGGCAGCAACCTGGCAGACCGATCCGGCACAGCAATGGACGTGCTCGGGCAGCCAGCAGACCAACCAACAGTTTCAGTTCACGGCAGTAGCGGGCGGATACAAGATTACGGTTAAGAACAGCGGGTTAGCGCTGCAGCCGGTGAATGGTTCTTCTTCGAGTAACGGGTCGGTGATCGAGCAATGGAGTTATGACGGAGCGCCGTACCAGCTCTGGCAGGTTCTGCCAACTGCAGACGGGCACTTCTCGATTAAGGCGGCGAGCGGCAATTATTGTTTCGACGTGCGCGCGGTGTCGAAGAGCAACGGGGCGGCGGTACAGCGGTGGAGTTGTACGGGAGCGGCCAATCAGAAGTGGAGTTTGGTTCCGGTGAATTAGGGGGTTGGTGAGATAGGGGCGTAGGTGGAGTGCGGGAAGGCAGGGGGGCGTTTTTTCAGTCCCAATCGGTAAACACATCGTTAACGTCTTGGTTTCCCGCATGTTGGACTACATCCGGCAGGTCTGCCCCTTTTCGCCGGGTGTTCTTACAACGCCGGTCCCGATGTCCTCGCAAACGTTGGGAGCATAGAATACTTGCATACGTTCATCTGTAGCAACGATCTGAACACCGGGGCGCGGTGTGCTGAGGTATCTATGACCAAACGGCGGGACGGTACGTCCGGTGAAATGCTTCAGTGCTTGCAACGATTGCCGAACAGAGCTCAGCTGTTTCGAGCGATATCGCGAATCACCTCTGCGTACTTGAGTGATGGGCAGCCGTGGGTCGTCGGGTACAGCGGAGGCAAAGACTCGACGGCCGTCGTCAAGCTGGTCTTCCAAAGCCTCCTGCGTCTCCGTCGGGCATGGAAACCGGTGACTGTAATCTATTGCGACACGGGTATCGAGATACCCCTCGCCTCGGCGCTGGCGCGGTCCGCGCTCCAGGACCTTGAGTCCGAAGCTGCGACGTGCGCGGTTCCGATGTCGGTACGGGTTCTATCGCCGCCGATGCACGAGCGCTTTTTTGCCAAAGTATTAGGCAGGGGATACCCCCCACCGACCGACAAGTTTCGATGGTGCACGGATCGACTACGAATCGACCCAGTAACAGCGTTTCTTAATTCCGAAAGCACAGCGTCGGCCACTGTGGTGTTGGGCGTTCGGGAAGCTGAGAGTGCGACAAGATCCCTAACGCTTCGAGAAAACCGGACGCAGGACTCGTTCTGGAGGACTCAACGCGGGGCGCCTAACCGTCGATTGTTCATGCCCATACTGGACTATTCCGTCCAGGACGTCTGGCTAACTAACTTGATGGTTGACCTCCCCCGGTCTTTGCGGGCAGAAGAGGTCGCAGATCTGTACGCGAGTGCCTCCGGAGAGTGTCCGACCGTTCGTGACGTCAAAGGCGCCCCATGTGGAAAGGCAAGATTTGGATGCTGGACCTGCACGGTAGCAAAGCACGGCGTGACGCTCCGGAATCTAATTGCGAGCGGCCACGACAACCTGGAGCCGCTGCTAGCGTTCCGGCTTTGGCTAGAGCAGAGTCGTAATAATCCTCGGTACCGACGCAACAGACGCCGGAACGGGACACCGGGACCCGGACCGATGACGCTGCCCTGGAGAAGACTGGCGTTGAGGAAGCTCCTTACGGCGCAGGAGAAGTCAGGCTTAGAACTGGTCAGCACTGATGAGGTAGCCGCGATTCATACAGAGTGGACGCGCCATGACGCTTAATGACCTACAGCAGTGGCGCAAAAAGGTGCCATACTTCATTGCCGCTGCGTGCGTCGTTCCCTGGTTCTTGTTTCGATCGAAGAGCCTAGCCGACGCTGTAATGCCCATTCAGGTGTTAGTCCCAACCGTGGCTGTTCTTATCGCCTTCCTGTACGTGAATCTGAAACTTCGGGAGCCCATGTGGAAACGTGAAAAGCAGACTTATGTTGGAACACAGATTCGGAACTCTTTGATGACACTCATTCCAAATGACCTTGAAATAACTCCCGGGGAACGAGAGCAACTGGCCAAATCAGAGATCTACAAGAAGTTGACCGGGGTTTTCTGGCAAGCAGTCGACGAGAGTGATCTGCTGCGCGCCCACAAGGAACACTTCTATTCCAATGGCATCGAATACACTACGACAATCGACGCATTCTTAATGTGTGGTTTCTTTGGGTTCTGCTATGCAATCGCTTCTCTCATGTTGAGCGACGTGGTTCTCGCTTGTGTCGCGGCAGTCCTTATCGCTATCGCGTTGGTTTGCAAGTTCGTCGGCATTCCCCGCGCGCGAAGGCATCACCTTGACTTATCTAACGAACAACTTGAGCTGTTGCGCAGGGAGAGAGGTGATTTCGTGGTGGGTCGTTTTCGCGACATTGTTCTCGGATGGCGTCGTGGCCAGATGCTGTCGTAAGGGGAAACGGGCCCAGTCATCACTCATCCAGTGAGATATAGCCGTTGCGCCACAGGCTGGCGCTAGCTGGTCGTGCGACCAGCGTATAAGCGATGTGCTCCGCGAACGGTGAGCGGTCTAAAACGTCTTCGCTGGATCCCGCAAGAGTCGGCCTGGCGTCTGTTCGCAATCCAGGAGTAGGAAAGATGCCACGCTAGCGTCGACCAGAGCTGAAGGGGCCGCGGGAAGGCGTCAGTTCAGTCACGGTCGAGAACGAGGACGCCGAGTTCCGGATCTGCTGTGAATTCGGTTATTCGGACGGCTTCACGTCGTAGGAGGTGTTCGGCGTCTCTGGTTGGGTGTCGCCAACGGCGCAGCCACACCACTTTCGGCGGCGGTCCGAGTGTCGCTGCAAGTTCATAGAAATCGGCATCGGTGCTCACAATTACAAATTGCTCACGTTGCGCGAACTTCCAGATGTTTAGATCCGGTTCTTGCAGGAGATCAAAGTCGACGACGTGCGCAGACCCGGGGTACAGTTCATTTAGGCGTGGAACGAGTTTGCGCGATAGGTTCTCGTCAAATAGCAACTTCACAGGGCGATGCGTCTACCCATACGGGCAGCGAACTCGTAGACCGCACGAAAGTCGGCCGGCTCCAACTCAGGATAGTCGTCCAGGATTTCCTGCTCATTCATGCCTGCTGCCAACCAGCTCAACACATCCCAGACAGTAATCCGCAGACCCCGAAGGCACGGCTGACCAGAGCGTTTCCCCGGCTGGATCGTGATTCGGTCGGTCATGACGCGAGGATACCATCGCCGTGCCGAATAGGGAATGAAAAGTCGGCTTTCGTTTATGATGTGCATCGATCTACGCTTGCCGACTCTCCGGCCATTTTCTACTCATTTCGATAGGCGACCGGGTTACAATACAGACCGCGTATTGCTCCAGGCCTGCTGCCATCCAGGTAGAGGCAACGACAAGTCTCGGAGGGACTGAATAGCCATGAACTCTTTAGAAGGTTCGACCAGCCGTCGTGAATTTATCAAGACCAGTGGTAAATCGGCGGTATTTTCGGCGTTGGCCAACGTTGCGATTCCGGCGGTCCACGCAGCGGGCAGCGACCTAATCCAGATAGCCCTCGTCGGCTGTGGTGGGCGCGGGGGCGGCGCGGCGGCGAACGCACTTGCCGTCAAGCGCGGACCCATCAAGCTGGTCGCTATGGCGGACGTGTTCCCGGAGCGCCTTACGAACGACCTGAATAAGTTGCAGCAGCAATTTCCGAGCCAGGTCGAGGTACCGGCGGATCGCCAGTTTCTCGGCTTCGACGCCTATAAGGAGGCGATGGATTGCCTGAAGGCGGGCGATATCGTCATCTTCGCAACGCCTCCAGCGTTTCGCTGGGTTCACTTCACCTACGCAATCCAGAAGGGCTTGAATGTCTTTATGGAAAAGCCGCTCACGGTCGACGGCCCTGCGAGCAAGCGCATGTTCGCGCTCGCTCAGGACGCCTCAGCCAAGAACCTCAAGGTGGGGGTAGGGCTCATGTCGCGTCACAGCCGG
>DATAYL010000385.1:0-8950 GCA_036272575.1 Bryobacteraceae bacterium
CCGGTACCGGACGACGACGGCTCGATTGAACGTCAACCTCGGTTCGCTGCAGTACCATGCGATGAACCTGTCGATGGCGAACAAATAGCTGCGGCGAGCGTGAACGGAGGCCAATGTGCTGAGCACGGCGACCTTCGACTGTTCCAGTTCCGGGATGGTCAGCGTAGCGCGTGGAACGGCAGGTTCAGTTTGCTTTTGAGAAACCATTGAGAGCGGCTCCTTCCAGCCGCGCTCATAGTTTTCCCCCAAAAATCGATTCCCGAATACGGGCACGAGCTTCGCGCTGTGGACCGATCCTGGATCATTGAAGCGAACGTCTTTTATCATTCCCTGCCGCGTTGCCCAACGGCCCTCAGTTTTCAGTAAACACCCCAATAGCCGGGCTTTCCACTCTCGTGACGGCAAATCGCTTCGAACGACGTCGGGCCACGTTCTTCGAAATGAGAATATTTGTTCGCAGCTCTTTCAGAGGACACCCCTGCGGGTGAAGAACGGAAGAAAGTCATCAAGAAGTTTCACCGATGAATCCGCCTTCCTGCGAATGATCGCTCCGTACCAACAAGTGACCAGCAGTGACGCCAGCTTTTTTGGATCCTGCGCAGTTGGTGTTGCGCTTTCTATTTGAGCGAGTGAGATCACGTCGCTTAGATGAGTGATCCAGATGTTTGTACCACGAGCGATACTTCGCGTAACGGCGTCGGGGATTGCTGTTGCCTCCGCGGCAAGGGTCGCCAAAAGTTGAAGTGGGGCTACTTCAATCGCTGGTGGTTCTATGGCCAGAAAGCTGCAATGCTCTCTCAGTTGCTGGCTGGCGCTATGGCTCGTTCGGGAAAGCGATTCATGAAGAGCCTCGAATTGGCGATGAACAAGTGTCGATGCCAGGTCTTCTTTGCTCCTGAAATAGTTATAGAAAGTCCCCTTAGGTGCGTTTACCGCAGAAACGATACGGTAAATGCTCGCCTGGACATAGCCGACATCCTGAATTAGCTTGCCGGCGGAGCACAGAAGCATTTCGCGCGGATCGCGCGCTCGATATGAGGTCTCCCCCTGAATCGGAGGCATCCTCTCTGATATTCGCAGGCCATGCCCCGTCCGTGGCTTGTCGAAAAGGACTGAATTTAGCAATCCTTATCCAAAGTCTTGAGTCTCCCGTTCGGGCCCTACGAAATATTGCCTCAGAAATGATATATTCCCCGAATAAGGTGACCGGTCGTCTTATGTGAGGAGGTTGCGGTGAATAAGCGTCACGCTGGCGAACAGAATCGTGATGCCGATCACTCGCCTGAATCCCTGGCAAGCGCTCATGGGGCGCAGATGGCGAAGTATTTCACCATGAACCAACCGCCGAAGGTCGCCATCGATTCCGCGCTTTCTGTTGTCCGGCCCCAAATGGCGATTACCCGGCTCATCGCACGCAGCGGCATCCCCGAGCGAACTGGCTCCATTCCACCTGAAAAAGCCTACGTTGTTTCCCTTCATCTGAATCACGCGAATTCCGGTGAATGGGAACTTTGGACCGATGCCAAATACACAAAAACCGGAGTGTGGCCAGTCGGTGGAGTCGCAATGTGCGACCTGGAGTCGAATTCCAGTATTCGAAATCCCGGCCCCATCGATTGGATCCACTATCATGTTCCGCGTACGACGCTCGATTCCATCGCGGACGACGCTGGGTTGCGCGAGGTGAAACGCCTCCACTGTGTTTATGGAACTCCCGACCCGGTCCTGCATCACCTGACACAATCGATCCTGCCGTGTCTGAACCGGCCGGAAACTTTCTGTCAGTTATTCATGGACTCTTTCACGATGATGATTGGTTCGCACCTGGTCGGGCGGTATGCTCAGATTCGCGGACCCTTCGCGCAATTTAAAGGCGGTCTGGCGCCCTGGCAACAGCGCCGCGTTGTGGAATTGCTCCGGCAGCACCTCGACGGCGAGTTAAAGCTGGAGACACTTGCCGCGGAATGCAGGCTTTCAGTCAGCCATTTTGCGCGAGCATTCCGGGCATCGTTTGGGACTTCCGCACATCGTTATCTGATTCTGCACCGCATCGAGATGGCGAAGGCTCTCTTGTCGGAAACGAACAACTCGCTGACGGAAATTGCTCCGCAGACCGGATTTACTGACCAGGCCGCCCTGACAAGGACTTTTGCAAACTTCGTCGGTGCGACTCCGGGAAAGTGGAGACGTGAAAACTCGCGTCGCAGGGTTGTTGTCGAAATATCCCAGGGTCAATCCCTTCGCCCCCACGAATAGGTCCGATCCCGAAGTCCGCTGTTCCAGTGGCGCTTCTTCCTGCCCATCCATGGCCGGCTCGACATTCGTCTGGAGTTTCCTTGCCCGGACTTAAGGCGGATTGGTCCATTTCGCCCGCCTTCACTCGAATCTGAAGCACGAATCCACAAAAGTGATCCATGTTTTCAAGAGCCTCACGCCTCGTTCCTGATACGATCCATTCCAGTCCGAGCCTGAATACACGGTCTGAACCCCGGCCTGACACCCCGTTGTGGATGGCCCACTAAAGAAGAACAACAATAAAACTCAAAAGGAAGGTGCGAGATGAAAACAACTAAACCGAGCATCGTGTTCTGTCACGGCATTTGGGCCGATGGCTCGTGCTTCAGCAAGGTAATCCCGCCGCTCCAGGCGGATGGACACGAAGTAATCGCCGTCCAATATGGTCTCGACACGAATGACGACGATGTTGCTATGGTCAAACGCGCTCTCGGAAGAGTAAACAACCCCGCTATTCTCGTTGGCCACTCCTATGGCGGTACCGTCATCACGGCGGCAGGAACCGATGATCGGGTAGCGGGGCTCGTTTATATCGCCGCACTCGCACCCGACGCGGACGAGACATCGCAGGGGCAGATCAACAAATTCCCCGTGACTCCTGTTTTCTCTCACGTCGAGGTGGCAGACGGGCGCGTCTGGTTACGGCCTTCGGGCACAGCGTTTTTCGCCGGCGATCTTTCGGAGGAGGAACAGAAGGTGGTCTGGGCAACGCATTACGCTCCCGCCGCCGAACTCTTCAACAGGGACGCCCCAGGCACCGCCTGGAAGTCGAAGCCGAGCTGGTACGTACTGGCAAATAGCGACCAGACGGTTCACCCGGACCTGCAACGCTTCGTGGCAAAACGCATGGGGGCAAGCACGCATCCGGTCGAAAGCAGCCATGTGGCCATGCTCTCCCATCCGGGCTTTGTCGTCGACGTTATCCGCGCCGCCGTGAAGGCCGTTCAGGCAAAAACGGCTGTGGCGTAAAGGACTCGGTTTTGTCTGATCGCATAACAATTAAAGGCCGGGACGGCGCGTTCAGCGCCTTTATCAGGCAGCCTGAAGCCATTCCGGCTCCCGCCGTCATTGTGCTGCACGAAGTATTCGGGGTGAACGCCGACATTCGCAAGACTTGCGACGAACTGGCTGTACAAGGGTTTATTGCGGCCGCGCCGGATCTTTTCTGGCGTCAGGAGCCGGGCGTCGACCTAGGTGTCACCTCTGAACCTGACTGGCAACACGGCCTTCGCCTTTATCAGGCATACGACCGCGACGCTGGCGTCAGAGACATTCAGGACTGCGTTGACAATGTGGCAAAACTTCCCGGAGTGCAGCGGCAAAGTCGCAGTTCTCGGCTATTGTCTTGGAGGGCTGATGGCCTTCCTGACGGCAATTCGCTGCGGGGCTGATGCCGCCGTTGTCTACCACGGAGGTGACACGGAAAAATACCTGAACGAGGCCGATGGGTTTGATGCGCCGCTGCTGGTGCATCTGGCCGAAGACGATGAGTTCATTTCCAGCGCTGCGCAGGGCGAGATCAAGGCGGTGCTTTCAACCAAACCGTAGGTAGCACTCTACAGCTATCCGGGGCAACATCATGCTTTCGCTCGGCACAATGGAGCGCATTACAATGCCGCTGCGGCCACGCTCGCAAATCGGCGGACGAGCGAATTTCTCCAGCGCCATCTGCGCTGAACCTTATAGCGCTAAAGCCTGAAAATCCGACGATCGACGCGGACTGGTAAACCCAAAATGATCAGAAAAGTGGAAATGGAGCGGTTCACCGTAATCTCGGGCAAACCGCTTGATGACGTAGTTGCAGCGATCAAGTGGTCGGTCGGCAATCCGAATATGGCGGCATTCGGAAAGGCGGTTCAGGACGCGAAGTCTGCCGCCGAACTGGACGCCGCAGTCCGGCCTGGTCTGAGCCCAACAGGGTTGATGCTGTTTGTCGAGTTCGATCACGGGATGGTCGTCCGTAAGGGAACTGACTGCCACAACGCGAGAATCGTTCGTCTCGTTATTGGAAATCCTCTCATCATGAAAGAAATGGCGAAGCATGTCCCAGATGTGGGCGCCTATGCTCCGGTTACCGTGCTTGTTGACGAGCGCACTGACGGGGTCCATGTTTCATACGATCGGATGGCTAGTCTTCTTGCGCCCTACGGGAATAGCGACGCGCTGGCCGTAGCTCGGGATCTTGATGCGAAAGTCGAGAAACTGTTGCAGCAGGCATCGTGAAGCAGGGAGGAGGTTTTGTCATGGCCAACAAACGTGAAATCCCCACTTCGGCGGCAGTCACAGCGCAGCCCAGGTTTCATCAGCGTGCCCCTGAGATCCAGCCATTCGGAACGGTTAATCATGCACTCCCGATCGAGCTCGAAGAGCCCGTCCGGCTGGAACTCACCGCAAAGCTCAACCAACTTCTTGCCGACGCAATGACACTCCGCGATTTATACAAGAAAGCGCACTGGCAGGTTACCGGACCAACTTTCTACCAGCAGCATTTGTTGTTCGACAAGCACTTCGGTGAGCAACTGGAACTGGTCGACTCGATCGCCGCGCGGATACAACTCCTCGGCGGCGTAAGCATAGCAATGGCATGACGTCGCGGAGATCACGCGGATCGAGCGACCGCCTCGCGGGCGGGAGTCGGCGCCGGTCCAGCTCTCCGGCTTGTTGGAGGCGCACCGGGTCATTATCGGCCAGGCCCGCAAACTGGCGCGCCGCGCGGCCGAACTCGGTGATGACGGAACGAACGATCTGGCTGTGAGCGAGATCCTGCGCCGCAACGAGTTGCAGGTGTGGTTTTTGACCGAGCATCTCGTCGATTTCAGGGAGATAACGCTATGAGCAGTGAATTGAAGTGGGACACATTTGTCAGCTCCCAAATTCCGGCTGTTACGGAGCAGCTACCGCCAGGCGTGACCGAAATGAAATGGTCACCCATATCCGCAACGCTTATCTCTGGTGACCGGGATGCGGTGCTGGTTGACACCTTCATCACTCTCGAACAAAACAGTGCACTCACCGAGTGGGTGGTCGCAAGCGGAAAGAATCTGACCACTATCTATGCAACCCATGGCCATGGAGACCATTTCTTCGGCGTAAACACCATCCGGCGAAGCTTTCCGAACGCGCGGTTCGTGGCAACGCGGGACGCGATCTCGGTCATGCAGCGGCAACTTTCACCCGCTCTTCTTGAGGGATACTGGAAGGCCCGGTTCCCCGGGCAAATCGACGCAACACCCGCGATTGCGAAAGAGCTCAATGGCGGCGTCATTGACCTTGAAGGCGAGAAATTAATCAGTATTCCAGCGGGTCACACGGACACTCACAGCACCACCTTCCTTCATGTGCCTTCGATCGGTTTGGTCGTGGCAGGCGATGTCGCGTACAACGACGTTCATGTTCATCTCGGCGAGTCGACCTCCGATTCAAGGAAAGAGTGGCTGGCCGCCCTCGATGTGATTGAAGCGCTGAAGCCGAGCTCAGTCGTCGTGGGGCACAAAAGGCCGGGGCGAGCCGATTCGCCAGCCATCATCGAAGAAACCAGACAGTACATTCGCGATTTTGACAGGATTGCGGCAGACAGCCGGACTGCGGAGGAAGTGTATAACCGGATGCTCGCTCTCTATTCGGACCGCCTGAATCCGCCAGTTTTATGGAGCTCAGCTCAGGGCGCGTCCGCGGCCTTGATACCAAAGAACCTTTGAAAGGGATTTGACCAATGTCACCCAGGCTCCAAAAGCATAGTCACCCGGCGGTAAACGCCACGGAGGTGGAAATCACAGAATCGCTGGAAGAGGTCGACACTATCGTTGACCGCGAAACCCGGATTCGCTCCCGGGCATACGAACTGTATCTCGGGCGCGGTCAGGAGCCCGGTTTCGAACTCGATGACTGGCTGTAAGCCGAATGCGAGATCGGCAATCAGATTGTGGAACTTTAGATGAAAGCGTGGTGAACCATGGGTGAGTCAGCTTCGCCATTGCGGATCGTCGAGGAGAAGCCTGCGTACTGGAGGATAGTCTTCGACTACCCGCCCTTCAACATTATGGATGGCACGATGTTCCAAAGCCTTCAGGATTTGCTTGTGCGTATGGACGCAAGCCATGAGCTCCGCGTCGTTGTATTCGAGAGCGCAATTCCCGACTTTTACCTCGCTCACTTTGATCTGACCGGCAAGCTGGGTAATGTCATGACGGCTGTAGGTCCTTCCGGCCTTCCGGTACTCCTGGATACGTTCGTCAGAATCACCAAGTCGCCGGTGATCAGTATTGCGAAAATCCGGGGCTGCGTACGCGGCGCGAGCAGCGAATTCGTTCTCACCTGCGACATGCGCTTCGCGTCGCGCGAGAATTTGCGCCTTGGCCAACCCGAAGTCGCAGTTGGGTTGCATCCCGGCGGAGGCGATGCGGAACGCCTGCCGCATCTCGTCGGCCGCGGTCGTGCCCTCGAAATCGTTCTGGGCGGGAATGACTTCGACGGCGATACAGCCGAGCGGTACGGATACGTCAATCGGGCTCTCCCGGATCCGGAGCTGGACAATTTCGTCGACGCGCTTGCGCGCCGGATTGCGTCCTTTGACAGGCCCGCGATCACGGCGGCGAAAAATCTTATCAACCGAGTCTCGTTGCCTTCAGCCGACCGGCTCCTCGACGCCCTGAACTCGTTTCAGATGGCCCTGACGTGGGGAGACGCACAACAACGTGTTGGGGCCTTGTTAGAGCGAGGGCTTCAACGCGACGCTGGCTTCGAGAGAACGTGGCCCGAGGTTCTCGGCACACTTCGCGACAAGGCCTAACGGGACTGAATTTGCGGAGGCGTAAATCTCGACCGGTAGGATGACGATGGGCAAGTTAGACGGAAATCCGTCGGTGAATGATAAAGATCGTTGTCGTCCGTAAGCCCGGCATTCGCAGGCGCCGCATACACCTCCGGACGGATGGTCGGCAATCCGGCAATTGGACGCGACAGCGTTACGCTCCCAGATCATGCCGGCGATTGTAATGGCTGATTCCCTCAATCAGCGAGATGCCGACTCTACGGCCAAGTGGATTGCGGAGGCTCGTTCCGGCTATGAACCTGCCGTTGCCCTGGTATGGGAATTTACTTGACTTCGATCTCCTCTACTTCAACATCAGTGTCCGCCTGTAAGATGACATCCTCCAGCTCTCCGTCTTCAAGTTCGTCTTCCAGCATTCCACTGTCGATCGTCAAGCTGAGAACACCGTTGACTGCCAGCGTGTATTCCTCATCCACATCGTAGTAGTGTCGATTACGCTCATCGATACTCATCCGTTCCATCTTGTCTTCGTCAAGGGTGTAGTAGTCTGCTTTATAAACGGCGTAGTTCACCGTACATTCCACTGACGCGGTGAAAGGAATTCCGATCTCGTCGTCTCCGTAGTATTCAATCCGAGCGAAATCAAACTCGACATAACTGGCTTCTCCGACTCCAATGACCATGCCTTCGTTGTTGTCATCTGGAATGCTTGAGTCTTTAACTTCCTTGCCGTCCAATGCGGTTATCATGTCAGATTGAAGCCTCTTTGTTAGGCTGGCCACGATGCCCGGAAGCCGAAGTCGCACGCGAGCTCTGTTCCTTTCACGATTCTCGTTCGCAGAGATCTCCTTCAGAGCGTCCTGGCATTGGTCGGTCTGGATGAACTCGTCAAGTTTTGCGTAGGTGATAATCCCGTCGTGATCATCAGCGGCCGCTCTCAGTGTTTTATCGCCGACCACGAAATGTATATGTCTGTGTTCCGACGCCAGGCGCTTTACCGCTTGCCAGATAAGCGCATCTGGAATGTCTTCCCGATTTTCGATGGTCTTGAACGGGGCCTCACCGTCGAAGTAGCCGTTGAATGCTCCCTGAGCGTCTTCGAAGGTCATCGTGCTTTCAGTTGCGTTGACATCTTTCAACCAAGCAGCGAATTCAGCTTCGGACTCTGTTTTGGCCTTGGCTGATATCTTCTTCACCGCTCCAATCGTGTTCGTGGCGAACACTCCAAATTCATCGGCGTCATTGATCCGGCGTAACTTCTTGAGCGCAGCTGCGACCCTCCTTGAGAGGCGCTTCGATCTTTTCTCGCTGCTGTCCTGTGAATTCGCGCTTGGTGATCTCGGGGACATGTAGTTGGACTACACCGGCCTTCGTCAAACGGATTAGCGCGCGGAATGGAGGATTGTTTCTCCGAGGATTTGCGGTATAGATCGACGTGTCAAGAACAACGTGGAGCATCGGGGCACACTATCCGGCAGGTCTCCAGAGGGATACAGAGATCAGGATAAGCATCATTCTAGCTCCCACCTCTCCATGCCCATCGATAGTCTCTGCGGGTCCGTTCGGCCATAACCGACCGTTGACAAGATTCTGGTTCTGTTAGCCCAACAAGGGCAGTTTGCGTGCGCAACTTAGGGGCAAATCGCCATTGTGCTTGCCGTGACCTGATGGGAACGAAGAGTCCCCTTGTGTCCTCAGGACTGTGCACCTGGACCTGAGGCGCACCGGGGTTCAACATCAGCAACGCCGACTTATAGTCGAGCCAAGGAGTTGGCTCAGTGTGGATAGATATCAACAGTCGTCGGTCGCCGCGGCTGTGGAAAAGTTCTCCTTGGCTGTTCCGAACCTGTTCCGAGGGGTTGATAGCAAGCGGGGGGTAGGGAA
>DATAYL010000386.1:0-9486 GCA_036272575.1 Bryobacteraceae bacterium
TTTTTTGATGCACTTTGTCGATTCCAGGGTGTGTGGTTCGACCTAGGTTCAGGAGGAGAGCTTATGAGTAAAGCTTTAGACAGCCACGATGGTCGCCACTCGGGACTGTATGAGAGCCTCTCGGCGTTCCCCCGGGACGTAAGGCTGGCAACACGATCGCTGCTTCGCACGAAGGGGCTGACGATTACGGTGGTGCTGACGCTTGCTTTGGGGATTGGTGCTAACGCGGCGATTTTTAGTGTGGTAAGAGGCGTGCTTCTCCGCCCGCTCGTCAATCGCGATGAAGACCGTCTGCTGTACATCCGGCACAGCGCTCGGGGAATGAACGCCGAAAATGTCGCGTTCTCGGTGCCGGAGATTCAAGATCTGCGTTCCAGCGTGAAGACCATTAGCGAGTTCGGGGATTTCTCGGTCATTGGTTTCACGATGGTGGGCCTGGGTGAACCACGCGAAGTTCGCGCGGGTGTGGTTGGCGGTACGTATTTCCGTGTCATGGGACTGCACCCAGTGCTAGGACGGTTACTCGACCCGCATGACGATGGACCGCGCGCGGCGGGCGCCGCAGTGCTGACATATCGCTTCTGGAACACGGTATTGAAGAGCGATCCGACTGTGCTCGGAAAAACTATTCGCCTCGGCAGCCGCACGGCCACGATCGTCGGCGTGCTGGAACCCTCTGTACCGTATCCGGCAGAGACCGAGCTAATAGCGAACGTGGTAACCAGCCCGCATCACTTATCGGCGACGATGGTCACCGGGCGAGTGCACCGGATGACCGAACTCTTCGGGCGGCTGGCGCCGGGAGCAACCATCGAATCTGTGCGGGCAGAGCTGCGGGCCGTGAACGCCCGCATGGCGCACGACCATCCTGAAGCGTATTCTCCGAAAGCGCATTTCGCGTTGGACGTGGTGCGGCTGCGCGATCAGATTACCTCACGCGCCAGAACGGTTCTACTGATCCTTTTGGCCGCCTCGCTGCTCATCTTTGTCATTGCTTGTTCGAACGTTGCGAACCTTATCCTGGCACGCAGTGTACAGCGTGAAGGCGAACTGGCCGTCCGCGCGGCTTTAGGTGCATCCACAACGGCGCTGCGCCGCACGCTGCTTGCAGAAAGTTTGCTGCTCTGTCTGGCAGGTGCGGCTATTGGCGTTTTGAGCGCACGGCCGATGGTCGCGATACTGGGGCGTTATGCGGCGCGCTTCTCCGTCCGTGCCTTAGATATTACGGTGGACTCAAGCATGTTGTGGGTGGGCGCTTTGCTGGCGGTGGCCGCCGCGGTCATGCTCGCTTTCGTTCCGCGGCTGCCGGCGTCGGACGCATCGCGCACTCTGAACCTTTCCGGAAGCAGTCTGCGTGTCGCGGGTGGTACCAAGCGCCGCCTACGCATGTTTGCCGTGACACAGATCGCAGCGTCATTTGTTTTGCTCGCCGGCGCAAGCACGCTGCTTACTACGCTTTTAGCCTTGCAATCCGTTGACACCGGCTTTGACATCCATCGTGTGCTGGCTTTGAATGTGCCGGTCATGTCTTACGGCAAGACGCCGGAGCAGATACTCAACCTATACAAGGAGTCGATACGGCGCATTAAAGAACTTCCGGGTGTCGATAACGTCGCCTTAGGGACATTTACTCCGTGGCGAGATGCGGGCGCTTTCGGACCTGGCTTTCTCTTTTCGGCCGACGGTCACGTGCGAGCCGCAGGGGAGGAAGATCCGCGCGGCCGGTTTCGAATCGTGTCTCCCGGCTTTTTCGCGTCTTTGGGTGTGCCGATTGTCGCCGGGCGCGATTTCAATGAAGGAGACCGGAATGGTAAAGAATCGGTGGTGATTGTCAGCCAAAGCGTGGCTCGACGCATGTTTCCTCACCAAGATGCGGTAGACCGTCACGTGATGTGGACCGATCCGATCATGAAATTTATTGACGTGAGCACGGCGCCAAGGCGGATCGTGGGTGTGGCGGCCGACGTCGACGATGAGAACGTTGAGCCGGGTCCGGCGTTGACAATCTATCAACCGTTCGAACAGGCGGAAATCTGGGGCGGACGCCTGTTTGTGCATGCGCACGTCGATCCGCACCCATTAATCTCACCGGTCACCCAGATCATTCGCGGCCTGTCGGCAGAGCAACCCGTGGAACATGCGGCGACGCTCGCCGATATTCGCGCCGAAGTGCTAACACCGAATCGATTGAACACGCTGGTTTTCGGCGGCTTCGCGTGCGTCGCGCTGGCTATTGCGGTGGTGGGAGTTGCGGGCGTTCTCGCGTTCTCGGTCAGCAGCCGTACACGCGAATTCGGCATCCGTCTTGCAATCGGGTCCCAGCGTAGGCAAATTCTGGGGTCGGTCATTAAAGAAGGGGCGGTGATGGCGACCTTGGGCATTGCCGCCGGGGCTATTACCGGCTTTGTCCTGACGCGCGTTGCCGCGAGCTATCTGAGCGATCTCAAAATGCCAAGCTCCATTCCGGTTATGGGCGCTGGTTGTGTCCTATTGATCGCGGCTATTATCGCTTCGGCGCTACCGGCCGGCCGGGCGGCGCAAATCGATGTCATAGAAGCCCTGCGATCGGAGTAAAGCTTTGGTATGCGCTATTTCCAGAAGTTGCTCGCCAAGATGAGATCGTGGCCGTTTTGGTCCACTTGAGTGTAGTAGAGGAATCTCCCGCTCGGGTCGATAGCCGCACCGCCATCCACAAGCCGATCCGTAGAAAAGATACGGGTCGCCTTTGCGTTCTTGACGTCGTAGAAGAACAATACAGTTTCACCATCGCTGGAGCGGCTGAAGTAATACACGCCATTGTTAGTGGGAACATAGGCTCGCTTGAAGGCTGAGCCATGAATCAGGTTACGGTTTCCTGTTCGGAGATTGAGCTGCCACAGCGGCGATGTCGGTGCATTATTTATCGTGAAGTAAAGAAACCTGCCGTCGGGAGATAACTTGCTCGCAAAACCGCCGCCCGTAGTTACTTGTACCTCTGTAGTTCCCAAGGCGGTCATGCGCCAAATTTCCATTTGTCCAGAGCGGTCGCTTGAAAAGTAGATCCACTTTCCATCAGGTGACCAAGTCGGCGCCACATTCGATCCGGGTCCGCACTTGAGTTGCTGCGCGGTTCCGCCGCTGGAGGACTCGAGGTAGATCTCCGGGCGGCCCTCCGCGCGCGAGTCGAATGCGATTCGGCTCCCGTCGGGAGACCAGGCGGGAGAGCCGGTCACCGGAACATGCATAGACGTGAGTGGCATGGCCTTTGAACCGTCCGCCAGGCTGATCCAGATTTCCGAATAGCCGCTGCGATTTGAAGCGAACGCGATTCGGGAGCCATCCGGCGAAATGCTAGGTTCCCCTTCGTCGCGAGTGGATGCAATCGCAAGCGAGGGGAGATGAGATGTGGCTGTACTTTCGCCGGGCAACTGCATGCGCCAAATGTTGCGATCGTAAATCCCATGCCCGGCCGCCAATTGTCCGACACGAGAAATGTCGGCGTCTTCCAAGTTGTCGCCTAGCGCTGCGAGCGGCTGTGGAGATGCCGAGGAATTTACCGTCGCCAACCAAAGGTGATGCTCGCCGTCGACATTCGAAGAGAACACAACGTAGCTGCTGTCGGGAGTCCAGGTGGGCTGAGCGTTGTATACACTTCGGAATTCTCGTTTACTGAATTGGCCGGACAGAAGTTTGGGTTGCAAACCGTCGGGAAATGGAAGCAGGTAGATTGCACTGACGCCGTGGCCCGTATCATTCGTAAAGGCGAGCGTTTTACCATCGGGCGAAACTGACGGATGCATGAGCGTTTCTCCAGGACCGGCCATGATGAGCCGTTTCCAATCGCCTGTTTCTACATCGACCAATGTAAGTCCATCTTGTGACAATCCCGCCAGCTGTTCTGCTACCACGAGATGTTGGGAATCTTGTGACCAGCTCAGAGCGCGGTTATTCGGCATTGCGATAGTCTCGAGAGCAATAATCCTTCGTTCTGGACCGCCCGTCGAGGGGATGAGCCATACTGCACCACCGCGTGTATCGGAGCCGCGACAGAAGGCGATCCAACGTCCATCGGGCGACCATACCGGGCTGTAGTCGATATCAGGATGCGTGGTTAAGCGCACAACGGAGGCCTCGCCGACGGTCTTCTTGTAAATATCGAAATTGCCTTCATGCTCGGGATTCCAGGTGAACGCTACCTGTCGCCCGTCTGGCGAGAACGAAGGCGAATACTGCCTCCCGAGGCCGGTGGCGAGTGGAACAACTGCCAGACTCGCGGGCTCGCGACTTCGCCGCCATTTTGGCGACAGGAAGTAAAGAGCCGCAATCGCCAGTCCGCCGGCCACGGCGGCAAACAGGAGGCTAAACCTCCTAAAACGAAAGCCAATCGGCTGTGAAGTATCCGCTGAAGGGGCGGCCGGAGGAACAACAAACGGTTCGTACAAGGGTTGAGGTTCCGGGGCTGGATTAGTATGCTGCCCGGGCGGAGCCTGGATTGTTCCATTGATCGTCTCGACCGCCGCGATGAATCGATAGCCTTTCCGAGGCTCGGTTTCGATGTAGCGGGGAGCATCCGCGCTATCGGCCAGCGCCGCACGAATCTGCCGGATGCATCGGTTTAGCCCAGCGTCAAACTCGACGATAAGCTGGTCATCCCCCCAGAGCCGACGGTGCAGTTCTTCACGATCCACCAGCTCACCAGCGTGCTCAATCAGGGTTAGCAGTACCTGAAAAGGCTGTGGCGCTAGCCGAATCAGCACACCATTTTTGCGGATTTCTCCGGATTCGGTGGAGAGTTCGTAGGAGCCAAATCGGAAGACTCTCGATTTAATCACTGCTAAGTCTCCGTTAACACCGTTCGGCAGCCGCCGGCCGGAGAGGAGCGCTCGGGCCACACGACTGCTGCTCAAGCGGGCATAATGCGCTGTGGCATGCGCCGAATATTATGGTTGGCCGCGCTCCGCCTGAGGTCAGCTTCAAAACGTTCAATGCTTCCGACCTAGTATGGCACGCATTGTCGCGCAGACGCAAGCACATATCTTTTGTTTTGTTTAACTTAGCTGCGCATGTCAGGCGCATAAGAAGTCATTTGGGTGATCATTGTTCCTCCGCTGAAGGGCTGCTAGCTTACATCTGCGACCGATTGGGCCGCAATCATTCTCTCGATTTGGGAAGGAAGCAGCAGCACATGAATTTGAAACAAATCGTTTCGGTAGTTCTGGCCGGAGTGATATCCATTGGCTCCCCGTTGACGGCCAGTGCCGACACTCCAAACTCCGAAGCTTTTCATCGAATACGGCCGCCTCGCCGGGGGCGGCAGACGGACAATCTACTGGCCATCACGTCACCTAAATTTGGCCAGTCCGTCACCGGGTCGTCGGTGAATGTCTCGTTGACACTGAGCCGGAGCATCGATGAGCAATCGTTGCGAATCCGACTGAACGGGAAAGATATCACCGACCGGTTCTCCCGCGGCACCTGCCGCCCAAGTGGCTGCAACGAGGATGCCAATCTGACCACAGTGGACGGCCTGCGAGCGGGCGAAAACGCCTTGCGGGCCAGTGCGCGTGGATTCGATCGTCATATCGAATTCAAACGTGTGCGCTTCGACTATAACCAAGGTCTATTGGGAGATGGGACGCAAACACCTTATTTGCCATCGGCCGTAGGGTTCAGCTTGAGCCCGGCGGGAGCGCAGCCATGGATTACGCTCACTACCGGCACACCAGCCAGCCCGCAGGATCCGATCGATCGAACCCAGAACTCCGTTCCCTACCCCGACACCACATTTCCTCTATCTACCGATACGTCCTGCTCGCAGACATATCAAGTTCTAGAACTGGACCGTGCAACTCCGGCTGATACCAGCAAGGAAAAATATAGTTGTTACGGCGATTCCACCGATCTCAAAAATCATCTTATGGGTTTGACGGCGGGCAGCGAGATCGTAATCGTGGGGACTACGGCAGGAAACAACGCCACCGCCGGTCTCGATACATCCAGCATTGGCGGCACAAATTATGGTTCCGCTCCGCCTCAAAGCTACGCTATTATCGGCGTTCCCAACGCTCCGGCAGGTACCGCTTACGAAAGTTATTCCAGCGCCGGTGACCCGGTTCAATACCCCGCATTTGCCACCGGCATGCTCGCCAAAGACGGCAACGGCTGGTTCAACTTCCATGCCGGTGACAATCGCGTGTTCAAAGTGTCTCCCAACGACGCGACGGCGGGCACCAGTCTGATTCAGATTGACAGTCAAACTTACACAGCTCCGTCCGGTTCCAGCAACGGATTCTGGCTGTTGCAGCTTGATGCTGTACAGCTGCAACCAATCGACTCCAGCTTTTTTAGTACGGGCAGTGATGATTCGGCAACCGCTGCGCAGGCGGTAAGCGATTTAGGCTGGGCGCTACAGAACGTGAATCCGCGGGCGCTAGCAGTCCTTACCACCGTCGGCAAGCCGTTCGCCAGCGGCAGCGTTGTTTCGGGCCAGCTGTCCTACGAAATTCTGGTGCACGGCGGTATCGGCTATACCATGCCAACACTCACAAGCGCCAGCTCGACCTACACGTTAATCGCTCCCGGGAACGCGACCAATTCGATAACTATGAGTCCGTTCACCCACGGCGTCGTACAATCCTCTACCGCCTATGGGCAGACCGGTTTTGTGCGCGGCGTCTTGGCTCGCAATAACCAATCACTTTATGCGCCTTCGGTGGCATCGCAAGAGGACGGAAAAGAAAATGGCCCTGGAGCAACCACCGTAAGCATCGACTATACCTTCCACCAGATCATCGGCGAGAGTCCGGTCGATTGGCCCGACCTCGACACTCCAGGGCACATCGCCGCGTATCACTACGCCAGCTCCGTGTTCATTGCCAATCATTTCGGCTACAACGTTAACAATTCAGTACATAGCCAGGATCTGCGCTACTTCTACGCTGGTAACCCTGAATATGGCCAATACAACACCGATTTTCTGCCTGGCAACGCGCGCTATCCGACTTACCCGTCCAACCCCAACGGTTTCACCGAGCAAGACTTAATCGAAGTAAACGGGGAACTCTATAAAGAATTGACGGCGCTCAACGATGCTTACAACTATCTGGGCCTCCCGGGTCTCGGCCAACTATTTCAAAGCGGCAATACCTCGGTGGCGGACCAGGTTATCGCAGCTACTTACGAAGTGCTGGAGGACCAGGTGATGCCGGTATTCATCGGCGCTCCGGTGAGTGCCTCAGCCTCCGACTGGATGAACCTCTTGGCTGGAGTGGCATCCATCGGCGCTGCATTCGTAGGTCCTCTCGAAATACCCGTCACTGCGTCGGTGATAGGAGTTATGAGCGGGCTGCTCTGGTCCGGTTCTGCATTAGCACCGTTTGCCAGCAACAACGACGTCGCCCCGCCGAGTTACGAAAGCGGTTTCGATACAACGCTCGGCACTTTACTGGAAAACCAAACTGTATATGCCGACAACATTATTAATTCTTACGCGACGGCGTTGGACAGCATTTACTCCGATTCGGCCAAGTTGCAGGCAGTACAGAATAAGACAGCCTCGACTTGGCAAATTCCGGATCAGGTCTCACTGGTCAAGGCGGGAGAACAAATGAAAAATGGCGTACTTCGATCCACTTACTTGCAATTGGTGCCTCAGCTCTATCAACTGGATACTTATCTTGCGCAACCGGTCTCAGACATCAGCAAAATAGGAACGCAACGAGTCGTCACCAATCCCGTATCGGATTATGTCGAATACCATTACAGTTGCCTCGCCACATATCCTTCTTCAATGCTATCGGAAGGATACAAGATTTACCCCGGTAGCGTACCCAGCGACATTTTCGCACTCGGAGGCACAATCAACTACCAGAACAGTGGAAATGTATCGGAATCTCTACCGTCACAAACGCTTCTGGACACTTTATTCGGCGTGGGAAATCTAAATATTCCACCTGACCTGCTGTTTGGAAGCCATTACTTGACCCAGAGGTCCGGACCTAATCAAGGTGGAGGTCTTTGTTACAAAATTGGATGCACCGCCTTGAACAACTCAACAACTTGTGTCGGCCCATGACCTAAGAGGGCTGGAAACGCGCCCTGCCGCTGGTGATCTATCGGCAGGGCGTTCGATTCTTATGTTTAGCATTACAGATTGGATTGACTATGAATGAGAACGTAGGTTCGTTAGTAAGAAGGCTATCCAGAAATGTCGGGATGAAAACTGCTTTCATGGCGGTTGGAGCGATCGCGGCTGCTCGCCTCGCTACGGCAACCAATTTGATCATTGCGCTAAAGGGGGCGCCTGCCATTTCACAGAAAGTTGTGCAATATACATGCGATGCGGCGGCCGGCAAGATCGGTGTCCCGGGCGACGCGTTTTCAGTGGAGTATATAAATGGCGGCGGGAACAGCCTGGTGGTGGTTCCCATACTCGGCAACTCCGTCATTTTTGCAAACGTACTCTCCGGCTCCGGCGCGCGCTACGTTGCCCAGCAATATACATGGTGGGAAGCCGGAGGGGCGGTCACGCTCTCGTCGGACTCGCCGGCGGGCAAAACGGACTCGACGTGCCGTCGCGTTGAGAGCAAGTGAGGCGGCGAAAGCGGGCTTTTGAACGATTGAGCGAACCGCTTGACGGAAGGCTGACATCGGCTAAATTTTCGAGGATTCTGCCGGGTCAGTGCAATTTTACTGATCTTTCCTGGCGGTCGTCTGGCGAGTTGGTTGCATGCCGACCACGAAATCGAGAGCCTCGGACAGACGCGTGATTACGTAGTCGGGCTTAGCCGTACCGAAGCGCTCTTTCACTTTTTCGGGATCGTTCGGATAGCCCCACATACCGACGATGATGGTGCTTGAAGGACATTGCCGCCGAATGCGCGCGCAATAGCTGCGAGCACTTACAAATGCAAAGGGCGGAACAGCAGAAAGGAATATGATGTCGTCAGTATCCTGCCGCAGCTCGTGTATCCAGTCAGACGGAAAGTGAACGCAATTGCAGCCGTAGCGATGAAGAACTTGCGCCAGCATTGTCGCACAGAGTTCATCTGCCTCATCGACTACTCCCATGCAGGCAACCTGTTGCGGACAATCGGCAGCAGGTTTAAATTGCAGCGGGTCTGTTTGGCGGTTTTGGGAGGGCGGCTCCGGCGAATCCTGGCCCTCCAATTTGTTCTCGACCTCGAGAATGATCTGGTGCAAAGCGGCGAAGATGTGATCCGCGCGTTCCGCCGGCACTGCACCTTTATGGCGGTCCTGTTCGGCAAGCCTGATCGCGGGAATCACCAGTCCGTCGTAAAGTTCCACCAAAGTTTGTTTCGACTCGAGTGCTCTCTGGACAATGCTTTCCGACTCTTCGCGGTCAGCAGCCAGCAGGCGCTGGTATAACATCGCGTCTTCTGCAAGCGGCGGTTCCTCGGCAAGCAGTACGTGAAGAAACGACAGTTGCGGTACATAACGCCCGAGAACGACCAGACAGACAGTCATAGGAGTAGATAGAACCAGGCC
>DATAYL010000387.1:0-12366 GCA_036272575.1 Bryobacteraceae bacterium
CCCGAGCTGAAGCTGCGACCCTTTCCAAAAGGAACATCGTAGGTCCAGCTGCCCGAGAAAATATTGGGCAGGTCGAAACCTGAGACGCTACGGTCCACATTCAAGTTATAAGGCTGCGTAACTTCGCACCCTTCCGCACCGAAGGAGCCCGAGCAACCAACATCCATAGATTTGGAGCGCGTGTAAGAGATCAGATAACTCAGCCCCTTGGTGGCACGTTGTTGGAGACGGAACTGGAAAGCATTGTACTTACTTTGGCCAATACTCTGGTCGTAGTAAGTAGGTGTGATGTATGGATACGGTTGGCGGCTGGCCACGGTTGCCGCGTCGCCCGGCCCCGGCGTGGGGGACGTGTTCCGGTAACCGCCTAGATTGAGCTGCAGGTCGTGAGCCCCCACATACGCGAGCGACAGCACCGTATTCTGTCCCAGCTGCTGCTCCACTCCGACATTCCATTGATCGGAATAGGGCATGCGGTAATTCGTCGGATCGATAAACCATTGCACTTGGTTGAACGGTGTGGGCGCCGGCAGAACAACTCCGCCGTTCCCGAGGTTGAAGGGGTCACCGATGGGCGCTGTGACACCCTTCTGATTCAGATTGTTCGCCAGTAACTGTCCGACATCGGGCCAAGCCCCCTCGTAGTTCTGAGCAAGTTGAATGACGGCGTTCCAATTGTCATAGAATCGGCCGTAACCAGCCCGGATGGCAGTCTTGTCAGTAAGACGATAGCCAAAACCAGCCCTGCCTTGCCAGTCGCGATAGTCATTGTGGTAGATGGCGTGGTTGGAAAAGGGAGTAACCGTAACGTTGGCCGGCAGCGTTCCGCCTGGTATGCAGGGGAAGCCGACAGTCGCGCTGCAAGCTCCGGGCACATTAGCCAAGATGTAAGTTCCGTTGTTAAGATTGAGGTCACCGACATAGGAATCCGGTGTCCCGGGTGTGCCGTAAATGGGCCACAGGGTCACATCCCAGCGCAGGCCGTAGTTGATAGTCAAGCGATTGGTCACCTTCCACTGATCCTGGAAATAGACTCCATCCACCCAACCTCCGTGCTCCGTTTCGAGCACGTTCCGTTTTCCGGCATTGTCGGGAACACCCAACAGGAACGAGGCAAGGGCGTTGCCGCCGGCTGATGTCTCAGGATTTTGGGTCTGCGTCGAGGCAAAACCAATATCGGCGCCGTAGATAGGTGAGCGTGTATTGTTAGTGGCGAAGTTGGCACCGGCCTTGAAGGTATGACGCCCTACGATTCGGGTGAAGTCGCCGCCAAACTCCCATATATCAGCGATGCGCGTATCCTGTACGTTATTTCCGCCCGTTCCGGCGTAGCCAGAAATTCCTATCAACGGAACGAACGGCCCCTGGCCGCCCTGGAATCCACTGATGAAATTGGGCGAGAAGCCGAGTTTCTCCAGGTTAGAGGTAAACCCAGCCGGAGCATTCGGAAAGGTCTGTTCCGTCAGGTCGTCACCGGTGTTACGGCCGAAATGAGTATCGAGCACACTATTCGGACCGAAGGTATGGACTTCATGAATCGCCAGGTTCCAACCGGTAATTGCAATATTGTTGACCGCACCAGGGAAACCGGCAGTTTGCGAGTCGTTCTGATCGTAATAAGAGATGCGTCCAAAAAGTACATCATGCTCATTAAAGACCTGATCGATACGGCCGTTGTAGCTATTCTGATTGACTCGTTGCGGCGTTAAGTCATAAGCGTTGGTCCCGCTGGCAGTTAGTGGGCCGGCGGCGGGATACAAGCTTTTCGCGTAGTAGAGAGATGCGGGGCTCAAGAACTGCGGAGGAATAATATTGCCGGAAAAAGGGTCGCTGATGTAACTGCCTGGCTTATTGGGATCGGGCCTGGTGGTAAATGGATTGTAGATCTGATTCGGCACAGCGCTGAAATTGCCATTAAGTTCGTCGGCGGTCGGGACAAGGATCTGATTCTGGCTTGTCTGGCTCTGGCGGAAGCCTTCGTATCCGCCGTAGAAGAACGTCCGGTTCTTGCCGTTGTAGACTTTTGGAATCCAGACCGGGCCGCCGCCGGCTACACCAAACTGGTTCTGGCGCAGCGGGTTAACTTTGGCAAGGAAAAAGTTACGGGCGTCCAAATCGGAGTTCCGGAGAAATTCCCACAGGCTGCCATGAAAACTGTTCGTGCCCGAGCGGGTTACTACGTTCACGATGCCGCCGACCGCCTGGCCGAATTCCGACTCGTCGTTATGCGATTGAACTTTAAACTCCTGTACAGTGTCGACAATGGGCTCGAAATTGTAGTTGCCGATGAAGGATCCGAGATCGTTGATGCCGTCCAGCAGGAACATGTTGCTCCGGTTCCTCTGGCCGTTTAAAGCTGGGAAAGAGAAGCTGCCGATGGCATTACCGGCAAAACCTCCGCCTCCGCCGGAGTTCTGTCCCACACTCACCGGGCTAGCGCCGGGCGTAAGAGTCAGCAGTTGCGTAAAGTTTCTGCCGTTTAGGGGAAGGTCGTTGACGGCAGTCTGATTAATGACGGTTCCCAGCTCTGCGGTCGAGGATTGAATCGCTACAGCGGTGGCTTCTACCGTTACACTCTGCTGGGTGGATCCGACGTTCAAAGTGAAATTCAGGGTGGCGGTTTGATTGACCTGGATAGTGAACTGCTGTTGCGTGACGGTACTGAAGCCCTGCTTGACCACTTTCATGGTATAAGTCGCGGGGTTGACGTCAACGAAAACGTAGTTACCTGTGCTGTTAGTAAACGTCGACCGGGAGACGCCGGTGGCGACATCCGTCAGCGTAACGCTAACACCCTCCACGACCGCTCCGCTGGGGTCAGTCACAATGCCGGTTATGTTGGCGGAAGCCTGTTGACTGAAAGCGTCGCGGGTAAAGGGGGCCAGAAGAGCGAAACAGAGAAGAGTAATCCCGCCGGCAGAGCGATGAATGCGGTGCAGAACGGATCGAAGTGACATGGGCTTACTTGGACCCCTTTTTACGGCTACACACAGCCAGTTGATTCGTCTAGCCAATAAACAGCTAACCACCTGTTTTCATAGGCAGAATCACCGTTTATTCCTGAAAGTAGGATTAAACTATCACACCTTCGATTTATTGTCCAGTAGGATCTTCGATAGTGTGAGCAGGCTGACCACCCGGTGGGTATCCGATGCGGTAGGCTTCGAGCGCAGTGCCGGACCAGATTCGTGCCTGTTCCGATGGGGAGAGCGAGCGGATCGCTTGACTGACCAACGCTGCCCACTGCGTGTATTCGATCGCAAGCAAACAGACCGGCCAGTCGGACCCAAACATTACCCGCTGCGGGCTGAAGATTTCAATAACGGCGTCGATATAGGGGCTGAGTTGTTCCGGCGTCCAGTTCGCGTGCTCGGCTTCAGTCGCCAATCCGGATAGCTTGCAATAGACGTTGGGCCGACGGGCAAGGTCTTTCAGATTTTCGTGCCAGGGAGAGAGTTCGTTCCGTTTGACTGGCGGCTTTGCCAGGTGGTCAACGATGAATGTTTGGTTCGGATGCAGGTCGACAAACTGAATAGCGGTCGGCAGTTGGCGTTCAAAGATCAGAACGTCATAGGCGAGAGCGAGCCGCGTGACTTCGCGAATGCCGCGATTGAAATCGTCGCGCAGCATATAGCCGTCGGGCTCGTCCTGCAGAACATGTCGGACGGCTCGCAGCTTTGGATTCTCGGCCAGTCGCTCTAACTGCGCGCCTACTCGCGGATTGATTAGCGGGACCCAACCCACCACCCCTTGGATGAAATCGTGAGACTGGGCCAGTTCGAGTAACCAGCGCGTCTCTTCGAGGGTTTGCCGCGCCTGGACGGAGATGGCAGCGTGTATGCCGGCCGCGGAGAATTCGCGCTCGAGATCGCCGAGCAGGAAGTCGCGTCTGATTATTGCCATCTTGTCATCGATCCAGCCGTATTCAACGGGGTTGTAAATCCAGCAATGGTGATGCGAGTCGAGCTTGTACATGTGGTTGGCCGCGGGAGGGCGCCTGCGCTCATTTTCGCCGGTCGGGGGCGGCAGTTGGGAAGCTATTGGGAAATTCGCAGGAGTTGCGAGGCGATGGTTTCAAAAGCGCTGGACAGCTGACCGCCGTCGGGAGAATAGACGTAGAGGCCAGAGGGCTGGGTGCTCTTGTAGCCGATGGCGTCGGTCGTATTAGCAACTCGTTTTAAGAATGTCGAGTCAACACTTTTGCTCTCGCCGATGCAGTAAATCGTAATGTTGTCATTGCGAATGTTATTGGCAGCATCATCGGCCGCATTGAGTGACGCATTGTTGATGTTCGTGTTGGTGATCGGAATGGGGATTGAGGGAAGAGACCAAAAGCCAGGGTAAATCTTGCTTCCGAACAGGTCGGACGCAGGTATACCGACCACATCATTCACGACTCTGGAAGAACCGCTAGGCTGAAATGCACAGCCGGTCGCTTGATTGCTGTTTAGAACGTGCTCAGAGGTATCCGAAATTAGCCCACCGTTTGTGTCGAATACTCCGGATGGACCATCGGCAAGGAATCCATTGAGGTACGGAGGATTCTTGGATGTACAGTTCCCTTTGGGCAAATATTGGGCGGCAATGCCGTTCGGTAGACCGTCGGTGAAAAACAAGATTACATTCAGGGCGCCAGGATAGATCAACGAGCCATTACTGAGAAACTGCTGATGAGCAAGGTAGAGCGCCTGCGCAGTACCCGTATTTCCGGCGCACTGTAGAGTGCCGATGAGGGTTTGAAGGTCCGGCTTAAAACTCAAGTTGCTCGGAAAATCAACGTGAGCACTACCTTTAAACGTAATCAGGCCCAGTCGGTCGCGCCCATTCGAAAACTTATCGACAAAGCTTGCCGCTGATGCCTTCATCGTTCCGCACACTCCGCTGGTCGCCATAGATCCGGAACGGTCGAGCACCATAACCACGTTTACATCGCGTCGGGATGCCTGCCCGGAGGCGGCTACGGTAACGGTCTTCTGTCCGAAGAGAGAGAGGAAGTATAGAGGCGACACGGCACTAGCTGTGATGGTGACGGTGCGAACAGCAGCAGATGTTTGCTGTACGTTGCCGTTATTGGGATCGGACGACCAGGGCATCGTCGGATGCGCATTCATCAGTCCATCGGGGAAATTCGCGTTGAAATAAGCGAGCGCAGTTTGGCCGGCGGAATTTGCCTGAGACTGCACGTCCTGGCCAATGCTGAGCGAACGGGCGGCGGCGAGAGTCGCTGCATCTACCGCGGCCGACAGTTTTGCCTTGATGACATATGCTACGCCGGCATCGATCGCCAACCCAACGATGGGAACCAAGAGAAACACCATCGTGACGGCAAACAGGACCGAGACGGAACCGCGTTCGGTTGTTTTGCGGCGAACAGGTTGCGAAGTCATAGCGTTAGAAATATGAGATGGCCGTGAGCCAGTTGTTGAAATAACCGGTCCAGGCGAGATCCGATGACTGTACAGAGGCCTCTGAAACGTAAGCCAGCTGGCCGTCCTCGTTGAGATTCGTCCAGAGATTGCCTATGTCGGATGAGAAGGAGAGGACCTGGTCTTTAGAATTGTTGAGATATGTAGCTTCACTGACGTTGCCTCCCGAGTCCGGATTTACTGCAAGGCCAATAGAGCTCGGCGCGGGATTGCCGATTTTGATCTGGTGCGTGATGACGTAATGTTTCTGATTCGCGCAGCCGTTCGGGAAACCTCCGGCTACGCAATCTGCGCTGGTAATGTACGTGACGGTGGATAGGTAGATCCCGCCGGACGGGGACATCCCACCGAAATTGAGGGAATCAGCGATTTTAACGATCAGAGCCTGGTTGGCCGCTTGGGAGAAATCGATTCCTTTGGAATACAGATGACCGGCGTCGCGTGAGGTCTGAGTTAGCTCGATTTGCCGAACCAGCGCGATTCCACCGCCGCACAGTCCGAGCAGGAGCGGCATCAGAATCACAATACATAAGCAAAATTCGAGCATGGCGCTGCCCGCTTCGCGGGAGCGTTTTCGCGAGAGGTGAGCCATATCAGGAAGTCGGTGGAGCGCTCTCCATGACGTCGGAGGAATCCGCACTGAGGGTTACGGGAGTAAGCCCAAAATACTTAAGCCCGAACGGATCTACGGTCACGCCGCTTACCGATACTTCTACGAGATTTCCGCCTTGATTACTATTCGTTTGCTGCAGGTTATTCGGCGTGTAGTAATTGACGGAGATCTTGCTCAGGCCGGCGTCACCGGCCAGGAAGCCAAACGATTGCTGCTGGACGAGTGCCTGGATATTCGGCGTGGACTGGTTCGTGACGGCATAACGGACGCCCTCGCGCACTGCATACTGCAGCGAGGCCTTCGCAAAAACTACCCAGCCTACTGCCAGGATGAGAAAGATCAGGCCGAACAACGGCAGGATGATGAGCGAAAATTCAACAATTTCCGATCCATCCTCGGCCTTAAGGATACGCATACGCTACCTGAAAAAGAAAGTGGTGGGCCCGACTGACGCGTTACGCGCGATGCAGGCCCACCCCAAAACGTCTAGGCTTACTCTTACAGCTCCATCTTGCGTTTGCGACGACGGCCGAGATAAGCAATCAGAGCCGCACCTGCGCCAATCCACTCGATTGTCTGTAGAACCACATGACCCATTTTGTGTCTCCTTTCAATTGATCAGGTCTTACCTGTAAGTGTTCAAAACTAAAGAAAAATATCGCGAGTTTTTGTTACTTCATGCCGTTCAGAGCGGGGAGGAAATTCTTCATGAGCTGCAGTAGCCCCGGCCCGATGACCAGGATGGCGAGCGAAGGCATGCAGAAGAAGAAAATGGGAAAGACGAGTTTGACGCCGACCTTGCCGGCCTTCTCCTCGGCGGCCTGCCGCCGTCGAATGCGCATAAAATCCGCCTGCGTTCGGAGGGCGTCGGCCACGCTGGTGCCGAAGCGGTCGGTCTGGATGAGGATTGCGACCAGTTTTCTGAGCTCTTCTTCGCCTGTTCGAGACGCGAGATTACGCAGCGCAGTGACCCGGCTCGAACCCGCCAGGAGTTCCATATTGAGCGTGGCGAATTCTCCGCTGATCGCCGGATGTACCATTTTGAATTCACGGCTGACGTTCAATATGGCTTGATCGAGACCACTGCCGGCCTCACAGCAGACGACCAGCATGTCAAGCGCGTCGGCCAGTCCGAGGCGAATCTTCTGCTGCCGTTTGGTAATGAGCCGGGCGAGGGCGAAGTCGGGGAGTTTGTAGCCGATACCGGCAAATCCGAAAGGCAACAAAATCTGCAAGGCCGGGTTGGGCGGAAGCCTATGCAATGCGAACCCGACCGCAAGCAGTACCGCTGTGAGTACGATCTTCAAGCCGGCAAAAGCTGCAACACCCGAGTCTGCCCGGAAACCTGCCATGACTAATTCGCGCTTGCGCAGCGCAGCTTCCACGGGAGAAGCCGGCAGCAGCGACCCTAATTTGGCGAGCAACTCGGCAACACGGCTCGGTTTTTCAGTCTTCGAGTCCGCCGCGCTTCCAACCCGGTCGGACGAGAATTTCTCCAGTTGCTCCAGCATGCGTGTTGGCCGGGCGTAGAGAAAGTAGCCAAAGGCTGAAATGCTCGCGACAAGCACGAGAAAGAGGATGCTGCACAGTAGGAGAGTCATGGATTTACACTTTGATGTCGGTGATCTTCTTAATGCAAAAGAACCCGAGAATTTGGCCGAGGATCGAGCCCATGATGAGAAGGCGGCCGTCGGGATCGATGATCAGGATCATCAGATATCCAGGCGACACAAAGCACATGAGAGCGGCCACTACCGCGGGCAGAACGACGAGCACCATGCCGGTCACCTTGCCGTGCGCCGCAGCGGCTTTGACTTGGCCTTTAATACGAAAACGGTCGCGGATTACGTCTGAGAGCTTATTCAGGATTTCACTCAAGTTGCCGCCGGTTTCCTGCTGCAGCAGGACGGAAGAGACAAAGAATCGCACGTCAACCAGCGGAACTAAGAGGACTAGTTTGCCGAGCGCGGATTCGAGGGACGCACCCAGATGAAGCTCATTCAGAACACGGCGGAACAAGGTTGCCAACGGCTCGGGTGAATCGACCACCAGCATCTCCAGTCCGACAGAAAATGCGTGTCCGGCGCGCAGCGAGCGCGAGAGGAAATCGAGGGCTTCGGGGAATTGCTCTTCAAACTTGCGCAGACGTTTCTTGCGCTTCCTTCTTACGAATCCCAGTGGGAGAAAAGCGCCGAGCGCTCCGAGGAGCGCCATCGCCAGCGGGCGGTATTGGAAAACGGGCGCCTGCGATGCCAGTACGATGCCGAAAACGCCACCGGCAAGACAGGCGCAAACGAGCGTAGTGCTGGTCCACGTGGAGCCGGCCTGCTCTAGCAGCAGATCGAAACGACCCGCTACGCCGATATCGCTCAAAAAACGGCTAAAACTATCCTGAAGGCCGCTCGGGCGCAGCAGTGCAATTGCGCGTTCCGCGACCACCGGATCGGCAGTCCGAAGCATCGTGCGGATCTGATTGTTCTGCTTGGTTCTGGCGCTGGCGAAGCAGAAGCCAACGAACAGGATCGTGACAATAAAGATTGCGCCGAAGGTGAGGGCGAAAATAAATAGCGGCACGTTAGCTCACCTCAACGACACTCTGGAAGAGGCTGCTCGGGAACTCGATACCCGCGGCCTTCAGTTTCTCCGCGAATTTCGGGCGTACGCCAGTCGCTCTGAACTTTCCCAGGACTTTACCGTTAGTGCCGAGCCCACTGCGCTCAAAGAGAAAGATGTCCTGTGTCGTGACCTGCTCGCCTTCCATCCCGACACACTCGGTGATGTAAGTCACCTTTCGGGTGCCATCGCTCATACGAGAAATCTGAACAAAGAGATCGACGGCAGAGGCCACCTGCTGCCGGATTGCGCGCACCGAAAGATTGTTGCTGGCCATGGCGATCATTACCTCCAGGCGGCTGATTGCGTCGCGCGGGCTGTTGGCGTGGATGGTGGTTAGCGAGCCATCATGGCCGGTGTTCATGGCCTGCAGCATGTCCAACGCTTCTTCTCCGCGGACTTCGCCGACCACAATGCGATCGGGCCGCATACGCAAGGCATTGATCAGCAGTTGACGCTGGAGAACGACGCCCTTGCCTTCGATGTTCGGCGGCCGGGTTTCAAGACGAGCCACGTGCGGCTGGCGGAGCTGCAGTTCGGCGGCATCTTCGATGGTGATAATGCGTTCCGTCGCCGGGATAAAACCCGAGAGCATATTGAGAAAGGTGGTCTTACCGGCGCCGGTGCCGCCCGAGATAATCACGTTCAAGCGCGCCTTGACGCAAGCTTTGACGACTTCGAGCATCGGCTCGGTGAGAGAGAGGTTGCGCGTTAAGTCCACCGGCTGCAGCGGGGCACCTCCAAAGCGACGAATCGAAAGCAAGGGGCCATCTACCGCGAGCGGCGGAATCACCGCATTGACGCGCGAGCCATCCGACAGACGGGCATCCACCATGGGCGACGATTCGTCGATGCGGCGACCGACACGCGACACAATTCGTTCGATGATTCGCACCAGGTGGGCGTCATCTTTGAACACCACGCTGGTGCGCTCGAGCTTACCCCGGCGCTCCACGTATACCATTTGTGAAGTGGTGACCAGGATGTCTGAGACCGTTTTGTCGCGAATCAATGGTTCGAGAGGTCCGAGGCCGAACACCTCGTCCACCACTTCATCGATCACACGCTCCTTCTCAATCAGGCTCAAAGGGGCTTTTTCTTCGTTGATCAAAGAGGAGATCGCCGGCCGGATATCCTGCTTTAGTCGCTCCACAGGCAGCGTTGACATGGCATCCAGGTTAAGCCGGTCGAGAAGTTTCTTGTGGACCGTGTATTTTAGATCGGCAAAGGGTTGGGCGCCCACCAAAGGCTTCGGGATGAAACCGTTCGTCTTGGAATCAGGTGTTGGGGTCGTCATGCGAATAGCCGGAATTTCTTTTTGTTCTTCGGTTGCGCTGCGCTGACGCCAATCATTTTCGAAGTGAGCGCGCTGAACTGTTTGGCCAGGCGGTCTTCGGGCGGCAGCAGCGTGCCGTTCGAATACGCGCGATACAGGCTCGGATAATCGTTGGGCAGCATGGCGTAGAGCGGGCGACCAAGAATTTTGGCAAGATCCTCGGTGCTCATGTCCATCATTTTGGGAGTGCGGTTAAGGATGAGCTGAAGTTTTTCGAGATTTTCGCCGCGATCCGTGAGACGCCGGACGATGGTTTTAAGACCATGCAGCGCGGTTACTTCCAACACGGATACAAGGAAGAGTTGATCGAGATCTTCGTAGATATCCGCGGCAAACCTATTCAGGCTGCGGCCGAGATCGAGCACCACCCAGTCATGATGCATGCGCATGAAACGGATGAGTTGACAAAGATCGTCTTTCGCAATATAAGAATCGCTCGATATGGTGGAGGGCGCCGGCACGATATCGAGGCCCGGCTTTGCTTCGACGATCAGCGCTTTCCACAAGCTCTCGTCGAGCCTGCTTAGATTTTGCACTGCATCGATCACGGAGTAGGAGGTTTGCACTTTCATAGCGAAACCGACCATCCCGGATGCCAAATCCAGATCGACCAGCAAGACCTTGCTCTTGGTCTGGCGACGGAGATCGGCCGCCACGTGGCAGGCAATGGTAGTCGCTCCGCAGCCGCCCTTGGCCGAAAGGAACCCGATGATTTTGCCCTGTCGGTCACCCGGGGCCGAGTCGAGTGAAATCACACGCTCGAGAGCCGGCCACAATGTGTCCTGCCACGGTGGGTGGACAAATTCGTGAACGCCCGAACGCAGAGCAGCAAGAATACTTTCGGTATCAGCCGACGGATGAAGAGCGACCACCTTGGTGTGCGGGGTACAGCTCCTGACTTCGCGTAACGCGTCGCCTAGGCGGGCCAGCACCGGCCCGAGTTCCAGCATCAAGACTTCGGGCTGCTCCTGACGAAGCGTTTCCACAACGTTTGGCCAATCCCGAGCGTCTTGCACGCCCAGCGGATTCGAGCCGCGTTCCTGCTCGAGTACACCCACAATGTTGTCGCGCAGCGATCCGCTGCTATGTGCGAGAAGAAGGTTTGCCGGTTTCATAAATGGCTCAATTCTGGGCTGGGGGCGGAGGTGTCGGTCCGGGTTGGGTCGTATTTAGCAACTTGTTTAATAGCCCGTTATTATTTGCATTCGGATCGGCCACTGGCGACGGATTTGCCGCTGTGTTAGTTCCTAGAAGATTCTTCAGCTGCTCCACCGGCAGGCTTGGGAACATGGGAAGCAACGGAGCATCAGGCCGGGAAGGTAAAGCAGGGTTCTGCGGTGCTTCTGGCGATGTTCCCTTGAGGAAGGGCTTTGGCATAGCAATCCCAGGCGCTGCGCTGCCGGCCGGAATGGGCTTCACGATTACCGGCGTGACAACGACCAGCAGTTCGGAATTACTCTTAAGCAGCGAACGCGATTCAAACAGCTTTCCGAGGAGAGGAATATTGGACAATCCAGGAATCTTGCTGAGCGTCTCGGTGACCCGGTTGTCGAGCAAACCGGCAATTACAAAGGACTGTCCGTCTCCCAGTTCGACTTCCGTTTCGACCTTGCGTATATCGAGACCGGGAATGGTGTATCCACTTATGGTCAGACCGTTCGCCGGATCGAGCGAGCTCACTTCCGGGCGCACTTCGAGGCGTATGGTTCCGCGCGGCGTTACAGTTGGTACGAAATTCAGCCGGATGCCAAACTCGCGGAACTGGATCGTGATCTGGCCGACTCCGCCTCCGCCGCCCTGCAGAGTAGGATAAGGAAACTCGCCGCCAGCCAGAAAGTTCGCGGGATGGCCGCTCAACGTAAGCAGGTTCGGCTCTGCCAGAATCTGAGCCAAATTCTTCGCTTCGAGTGCCTGTATGTAAGCCCCGAAATTAAGATCGGGTTTCCAGAAAAAAATATTCAGTGGATCGGGTACGGTGAACTTATATGGTGTCTGAGTAAAGTCGAAGTTGGGTGGCCCTCCGAACTGACCGGTGGAGATCGATCCTGGAGTATTGCCAGCACCGGAACTAAAGAGGTTGGCACCAAGCTGCTGGCTCACCGAACGGTCCAGATTGGCAAATTTCACCTTCAGTAGGATCTGTGGTTCACTGGGCGGCACTGCGACGTGCAGCAGATTGACCACCTTGCCCAGCGTCCCGACTACCGCGACGGCGCGATCCGCAATGATGATGTCGTCCACGTTTCCGCGTAGAATGACGTTCGCGCCATTCACGTCGAACGAAATGTCCTGACCAGGGAATTCGGCCTGGAGAGCTTGCCTTACACCCTCGATGCGCGTGGCGTCAGGCAGAACATGCAAGTTGTATTGCGTTCTTT
>DATAYL010000388.1:0-20676 GCA_036272575.1 Bryobacteraceae bacterium
CGATTAAGTGGTCCAAGCACTCCCGGCGAATGCTGCCTATCAGGCGCTCAATATGCGCTCGCTGCCAGGGCGACCGGGGAGCCGACAGCACTGCTCGATTCCCATCGCCTTCACCTGTTGTACAAACTCATGGCCGAAGACGCGGTCGCGATCACGTAGTAAATACTGGGCGCACTCTCCCATGGAAAGGCCTCCCGGAGCTGGTGAGCGGTCCACTCGGCTGTCGGATGGGCAGTGACCGCCAAGTGAACAATGCGACGACGCTCGTGCGCCAGCACCAGAAATACATACAAGATCTGAAACCGAATGGTCGGCACAGTAAAGAAGTCTACCGAAACGAGGTCTTGGATGTGGTTTCCCAGGAACGTTCGCCAGGTTTGTGAAGGTGGTTTTCGGCTGCGCACCAAGTACTTGCTGACGCTAGTCTCGCCGATATCGATCCCGAGCTTGAGCAGTTCCCCGTGAATACGCGGTGCGCCCCAGTCGGGATTTTCGCGACTCATCCGGCGAATCTCCGCTGATACCGCCGGGCGGCCGGGCTTACCTCGTCGAACTTTCCAGGTCCAGAACATCCGGAATGCCTTCCGATGCCAAGCAATCACAGTGTCAGGCTTTACGATCTTCAGTGCCGAGCGCCAGTCCACCCATACGTGCGAAAGTCCAATCCACAGCAGGCGATCAGCCTTGTTCAAACCCAAACGTTTCTTTGCCGAGCGTTGTAGAACTCCAATCTGATGGCGCAGCGCTAAATTTTCCAGCTGCCGAGCCGCCCGGCCCTTCAGCAACGACGAGAGGCACGCCGAGCATAATAGAGAGCCACTCCAATGTCGACCGAAGCAGTTTACGGACTGGGTGCAACCCTCATGATCGCAAGCAGTTCGCTATTTACGAGAGGCACAGTTATTTGGTTGACGATCTCACGCGCGTTTGTACAGGCGATCCGAAGAATTTTGTATTCAAAATTCGTACAACCCCAAAGTGGGGTAGGGAAGTGCAGCATTGCCGTGACGACCGTGACTTAAACCAGGACTTTCTACGGCCTGCGGCAAAGAAACTCGGCCTCTATTATCGCGGTTTTGGTTTTCGTGCATTACATAGAGAGGCGATCACCGAAATTAAAACCGTACTCGGGATCGCACAGGCCATGAGCGCAGCTGGCCACAGCACAACGGATATGAGCCTCGTGTACAACCTTCAAGACAAGCTAAAGCAGGAGCAAGTTATCAGGCAGTTTCAGGAGCGAATTTTTGGGGAAGCCGGACGGCGGAGTTCAGTGAGATGGTGGGCGCTGCAGGACTTGAACCTGCGACCTCGTGCGTGTGAAGCACGCGCTCTAACCAGCTGAGCTAAGCGCCCGAAATTCATGTTTGAATGGGCAATAATGGACAGTAACCATCATAAAGCATTGCAAATACAAGCTGCTCTTCCTGCGTGTGAAGCAGGCGCTCTAACCAACTGAGCTACGCGCCCTAAAAACGGCTTACTTGATTCTAAAACACCGGGGTGCGATCAGTCCCAATCTCTGATGAGTACAACATCGCTCAATGACTTGCCGCGAGCCAATGCCAGATGTTTGCCATCGAGTGACCAGGCGAAGTCAAACAGCTGATCGGAGCTGAAATGTGTCAGCTGAAACAATCCTCCTCGGAGGGATTGTCGCCAGAGATTCCCAACGTCTGCGGTTTTCACGTCGTAGTCGAGGCTGCTGCCGTCTGGCGACCACGAGACTTCATCGGCGCCGGGTGTGCCGGCACGCTCAAAAGTCTTGATCGGCGGCCCGCCATTACTCGGAAAAATAGCGATTTCGGTGCGCGAGAAACGAGGATCCCCGTCGGGATAATAGGCCGCCGCAATCAGGTTGCCGTCCGGCGAGAACTGAGGTACGGACGTTGCCATCGTTGTCAGCTGAATCGGTTTCCCGCCATCAATCGGAACTTCCCAGAGGGTGGGCTTCCCTCCGATAGATGGAGACCACTGGACGAAGGATGCATAGACCACGGTTCTGCTATCGGGGCTGGTGCTGGGATGAACGTCATGCATGCCGAAGGTCAATTGGCGTGGAGCGGTGCCGTCGCGGTTCAATCTCCAAATCTTTCCCGCCGATTGATAGAGGACATACCGGCCATCGCGAGTAAAAGTCGACTCTGTTTTGTTGCCAGGATCGAGTGTTAGCTGCTTTAACAACTCACCGCTGCTATCTGTCGTAAAGATGCCGAAGTAATCGCCAGTGCGCGCCGAATACGCAATCAAGCCGTCCGACGTCCAGGTAACATCATTAAGACCGCGCGCGTGGCCGGATGGCAGCGGGGCTGCACGCGGGAGATCGTCGGCCGGAGCAACCCAGACATCCGCGGATTTATCAACCTGGACGGCCGCCAGATTCCTGCCGTTTGAAGAAGAACTTAGATGCAGATAATTGTCTAAGTCGTTCGTGACGCTTGACACTTCGCCGCTTGGCAACGAGACACGCCAGATTTGAAGAGCATCTTCGGCCTGCTCGCTCGCGGCAAGGAGCAGGTTATTTCCATCGCTCGAACTTGTAATGGGGCCTGCCCATGACCAGGTACGAGAGGTGAGAGCCTGTTCGGCGCCGCTTGCCAGAGTTACTTTGACCAGATGAAAAGTATGGAGACCATAATCAGCCGCGGCCCCCGCGAAACAGGCGATCGCGCGGCCGTCCGGCAGCCACGCCAGACCATTCGGCGAAAAATAGCGTGGCCGCCGACGCCGGGCGATCCGATGCAGGCCGCTACCATCTGCATTGGCAACCATCAGCGATGCCTCCCCAGTAACTGGATCCAGGCGAAGAAATGCCAATTGTCTGCCGTCCGGGGAAAAACTAATCGGGCCCGTAAGACCAGTCAGCAACATCTTCGAATCACCGCCAAGAAAAGGCATGCGGCAGAGAATCTGCAGACTTTCTTTGTTGGTCTTCGTGTAATAGAGAAAGTTGTTATCCGGCGAGAACACAAGGCTCGTATATTTTGTATTTTGGGGAGCGATCAGTCGAATATTGCCGGGCACCTCGACTTGACGTATCCACAGGCTTTGACCGCTCTGTCCGTTGAGGACGTAAGCGACATATTTTCCGTCGGGTGAAATGGCGGCGTCCGCTATCTGGCCATGCCAGGTAAGGCGGCTGATTTTCATGGACGCGAATAGCGCCCGCGAATTTCGCCGGATGTGGCTCATCCATAGAAAGAAGGCCACTAACAACGCAACGGCCATCAGCCCAAGCAGAATCAGCCGGCCCGGTTGCGCCATTGTGACCGGGCGCAGCGAATAATCGGTGCCGCGATCAGGAAGTGTTGTCGAGGCGGACGCTATCCGGCCGTCTCCAACCGCACGGAAACTCAAATCGTCGACCTGTGGCGGCACCTCGAAGTTCAACTTCTTTACTTCCGATCGAAAGCGATAGCCTTTCCGGGGAACGGTCTCAATGTAGGGTTCGCCATCACGGATCTCGCCCAAGGTTCGTCGAACGAGGGAGATGTTAACCGACAGACTTCCGTCTTCCACAAAGCTGTTCGGCCAGATTGCTTTGATGAGTTCCTCCCTGGTTACCAGACGAACGGGATTTTCCACCAGGTAAGCCAGGGTTTCAAAAGCTTTGGGAGTTAGCGGAAGAGGCTTGCCGTCACGTAGTAAAAGCTGATCCGTAGCGTCAAGATGAAAGGGGCCGAACTGAAAGCGGCGAGTTTTCATCAACATAGCGACCTTAATAATTCGATAAGAATTCGATAAGACAAACTTAAGCTTTCGCCAAGGACTCTCCATGAGCTTGGCTGGTAAGTAAGAGCGAGTCCGATTTTATCGCAACGCGCCCTCGAAGTCAGGCGAGGGTAAACGGACAGAAGAATCGCTATCTATAGCTGAAGGAGCACGACTAACATGAAGAAAAGAACATCGGCGGTAACTGGCTGCCTAATAGCTGGCACGGTCTTGCTACTGATGCCAAGCCTTGCACAAGCAGCCGCTTATAACTTCCAGACAATTAATAATAACGGCGATCCAAACTTCAATCAGCTGTTGGGTATTAACAGCTCGGGAACGATCGCCGGGTATTTCGGCGACTCCGTCGTCGTACCCAACAACGGTTATACAGTTACTTCACCATACGGACAAGGCAACTTTACCGCCGAGAACGTTCCCGGGGCGGTACAGACCCAGGTGATCGGGATCAACAATTCGGGCGTGACCGTCGGCTTCTCGGTTGATGCAAACGGAACGAATACCGGTTTCGTGCATAGCGGAAGCACCTTCACGACGCCGGTAGTGGATCCGAATACCCCGACCGCGGTTCCCAGTACGAATCAGCTTCTCGGATTAAACAACAACAATCAGGCGGCGGGATTTTACGTTAACAGCAATGGCAACGCCCAAGCTTACGTTTACAACATATCGGCGAAAACCTTCACGGCGATTAACCCGACCGGGGCGACCGCCAGTACGGCGGCGGGAGTTAATAATGCCGGAGATGTGGCCGGTTTTCTCACCAATGCCAGCGGCAACACGGAAGCCTTTTACTTCAACGGGAGTACCTTTACCGAATTCGAAGCACCGGGTTCGACAAATACCGGTTTCTTTGGTCTCAATAATAAAGGTATAGCGGTTGGCTATTATGTGGACGCAAACGGGATTACCAACGGTCTGGTTTACAACGTGCTGACTAACGCCTGGTCCACGGTAAATGATCCGAATGGCTCGAGCAGTCCCGCTTTCGCTGTTACTGGGACCACCATCAATGGGATTAACGATGCAGGCCAACTAGTTGGATTCTTTTCAGACGGCACCCATGTAAATGGATTGCTGGCGACGCCGACGCCGGAACCGGCCTCTTTTGCTCTCATGGGTGTGGGAGCCCTGCTGGGTTTGGGCATGTACCGGAAGTTTAAGAAGTCGGGAGTAAGTTAAGCTTCAACAGTCGGAAGCTAGAAGTCAGGAGCGGGGAGTGGGCGATCGGCTAAAGTTGCGGCCGGCGTCCACGCCAGCGCGCAAGAGCCCTGGGGTTTGGAAGCGATCTAGGCGTGGCTCATTTACAATTGGAAACTGCCGCCGCCCGGCGTCGGTTTACCGGGTATGCCATACTTGCTTGCGACCAAGCCCCCCTTTTGCTTCTCACGGAAGAAGTGGAGAAACAAGGCGAGCACACACTGAACGATCGTTGGGCCGATTCACCTGACTATGTTAGGGATCGGCGCGATCATCAGAGCGAGAAATTTGTTCTCACCGGGCAAGCTGCCACCAAACACGCTGGGCCAGCCGTTTCCCTGAGTTTTATTCTGGCGGGCATCACGTGCGCGTTCACCGGACTCGCTATGCGGAATTCGCTTCGGCCATTCCGATAGCTGTTTTCGCCTACATTTACTTACACATCCACTTACCGCCGCAATTCGTGCATAAGTCGGGTTCCTTTGGACTGAATGGAATCGCGGCGGGCGCGGCAAGAGTTCGGCAGATTGCCAGTCGAGACAATTGAAGTAGCTATGCGCAACTTCTCGCTCTGCCTATTCCTGATCCTTCAATCGGCGCTTGCGCAGAATATCCGGACGGTGCCCACGTTCAGCGGGTCCTTTACGTTGGAAGGCAAGCAGTATTCTTACACGATTGCGGGCGCGAAGCCGGAATCGGGGGGCGCCACGACCATCCCGGTGGTACTCGTTCCACTCTCGCTCTCTTTCGAAGCGGGCGGCCGAACGGGGAAACATCAAATTGTCGCCGCAGATCGCGAAATCTCCGCATTGCGACAATCCCCGCTCTTCGAAAGCTACGCATTTGCCACGGGGCACACGCAATATGGCGACGCAATCGAACGGGCTCAGTTCCGTAAGAACGCCGGGAATGATTGGCGCACATTGTTGGGTTCGCCGCGCGTCGTAAAACCTGTTCAGATTAACGTGCCGGCCGCCAACGGGTACGTGTTGCATTCACGGCGAACGGGAAGGTCGTTAGCAATAGCGGATCTGGACTACGTTCAGCAACAGCTGTTCGAGAGCATGGCGACAATCGGCGCGAGACCTGATGAGCTCCTGATCGCGGTGACCAAAAATGTAGCTTTCTACTCCCTCGGTGACGCTACTGTGTGCTGTTCGGTGGGTACGCACGGCGTTAAGCTTGATACCGCGCGAACGTCGGCGCAGGCTTTCGTGATCGGCTCATATTACGACGACCGCGTGATTCCGCACTATAGGGACATCCAAGGTATCAGCCAGCAAGTGGCCGAGTGGATGAACGATCCGCTGCATGGCTACCGCACTAATGAGTTTCCCCGGTGGCTCAAGCCGGCGCCGGGGGCGGGTTGCGGAGGCAACGGGGAAGGCAGCGCTTACCTTTTGGAACAACCGACCGATTACTTGCCCGAAAATTCCACCCCCGTGACGGTTCACGGAAGAACGTACCATTTGGAAAATGTGGCTCTGCTGCCCTGGTTTGAACAGCGTGCCGAGGATAGGGTCCAAGGAGCTTACAGCTTTCCCGATACGAACGCGCTGAAAACGCCTGCCCAGGCTTGCGCGGCTGCGCGAGACCGCAATCGTCAGCCAACCGCCTCGCCGCTGGCACGTTCTGGCGCCCCGAATGGGCACACGCTGATCGGCTACTGGGAAGGGTATGCATCGGCGAGAACCACGGCCGCTCTGCGCGATATATCTCCTCAATGGGATGTAATCATCGCGACGTTTGCGGCGCCTGTCAAAGGCTCGACCAGCCTGCTGTGCTTCGAGCCGCCGGCCGCGCTAGGCGAAGAGCGGTTCAAGGCCGATGTGGCGTACCTGCAAAGCGAGGGCAAGAAAGTTTTGATCTCACTCGGAGGCGGCGGACAGGTCGTTACGCTGAACACGGCTGAAGATTTGCACAATTTCGTCAGTTCGGTGTCGGCGATTGTGGAGAAATACGGTTTCAACGGTGTCGATTTGGACATTGAAACACCGTCACTCCTGATCAACGGCGACGATACGGACTTTCGCAAGCCGACCACTCCCTCCATAGTGAATCTCATCGCGGCGATGTATCAAATGCGGGATCACTTCGGGTCCAAGTTTATGATTGCGGAGGTGCCGGAAGCGGCTCAAGCGCAAGCGGGTATGCGGGCTTACGGCGGACAATTTGGCTGTTTTCTGCCGGTGATTTATGGCACGCGGGACATTCTTTCCTTTGTGGATGCCCAGGATTACAACACGCCTCCGCTCGAAGGCCTGGATGGCAACTACTATTTTCCAGGAACCGCCGATTATCACGTGGCACTTTCGGAGATGTTGGTCCATGGGTTCCCTGTAGGGGGCAATCGGAAAAGATTCTTTCCGCCACTGCCAGCCGATAAAGTCGCCATTGGTCTGCCCGCGACGCCGACCAGTGCGCGCAACTATACCGCGATTCCAGATATCGAAAATGCCTTGCGTTATCTGATCGAAGATAAACCGTATGCTGACGGCGAATACAAATTGCGGGACAAGTCCGGGTATCCGGGGTTTATGGGCGCTATGTTTTGGGCCATCAATGGAGATCGCCGCAACAACTACGAAATGTCGAACGCCATCGGCCCGTTTCTGCACAGCTTCCCAGCTCAGTGAAGTAAGCAATCGAGCTGCTTAGCAGGCGCATTTAAAACGCAAAACGCAGGGCAAATTGAACCAGCCGGGGCAAGTTCTGTTGCGTACTGACGACACCGAACTGTGGTGTCCCGAAGGTCTGACCAGGAGCACCGAACTGAACACGATTAAAGATGTTGAAGAATTCCGCGCGAAATTGAAGGTTCAGCTTGCCGTCAGGACCAAATGGAAAGTTCTTGAAGGTCGAGAAATCCCAGTTGGCTATACCGGCGGCTCGCAGATTCGGATCGTTCCGGCTCTCGTCTCCGAAGGTAAAGGCGGCGGGCTGCGCAAAATCATTGATATTAAACCAGCCGTTCAAGCGGCTCTGCGCCGAACCGCTTAGACTCGCGTTACCCAATACGTTCGGACGCGAGCCGCCGCCATACGAGTTTGTAAGGTTCTGCGACGTGGTGATGTGCAAAGGAAAACCGGATTGAACCGTCGTGACTCCTTCCACACCCCAGCCTCCAATCAACGCGTTACTAAATCCGGACGCGTTCGACAAAAACTTTCGACCCTTGCCGAAGGGCAGGTCCAAAACGTAACTCACCACTAAGCGATCCGGTACATCAAAAGAAGTCAGTGAACGCTCGGCGTGCAGATTATTCCAATTCTGTACGCCACCGGTACCGCCCGGCTCGAGCCATGACGTGAGCGCGTCGGTGTTGCTGATCAACTTCGAATGAGTGTATGCGACCAGCAGGGACGCGCCGTTAGTGAAGCGTTTCTCAGCTTTCACCTGCAAGGATTCGTAGCTGGAATCTCCGACGTTAGATCCGATAAGCGAAACTCCTGTGTATTGGGGATAGGGAAGCAACAGCTGGCCACGGGTAACGGTGGAGGCGGCTAAAGATCCCTGCTGCACTATGCCGGCATATGGATTCGGCACCTGTTGTAAAAGCTGGCTTCCGAGCGAAAGATACTGATCGGGAAGCTGATTAATCTGCTGACCGCTGAAGGGAAGGTGTGTGCCTTTCGACCCGGCGTAGGCAACATCGAGCATGAAACCTTCGCCGAGCTCCTGCTGCACATCGAAGTTCCACTGCTGGGCGTAGCCGTAGGGATTATTCAACGCTGTGGCGCTAATGCCTTGGCCAAGAGCTTGTTGCTGGTAAATTGGATTGCGTCCAGGCGGCTGAATGATGCCCTGCTGAAATGGGTTGCTGAAATTTCCATAGGGCGTGATTCCGTTATTGATGGAGGCCACGTAGGGTGTGGAAAAGCTTCCCAGAAAATCATCGGGCGTGGAGTAAGTCCCGGCGAGATTCGGCGGCAGCCAAGATATGCCATAGCCGGCGCGCAGAACGGTTTTGGGGGTTACTTGATAAGCAAGTCCGACGCGAGGCGCGAATTGCTTGTAATCCGGGTTGATGTTGTAACGGCTGCTGCGTTCAGCTGAGGCCACCAGACCGAGCGCACCGTAATTGGCGATGCCCGCCTGTTGTAGAACCGGATTCAGCACATTGGGTTCAAAAAATGATTCGCGGTTGTGGCGTTCAGTCCATGGAAGAATCGCATTCCAGCGCAGGCCCAGGTTGACGGTAAGCGATTTCGAAACCTTCCAGTCATCCTGGACGTACGCTCCCCAATTAAGCTGCTGGCCGGCGAGCGGCGACGGAGTGTCGGCGCCCCCGCTGGACGGATAGCCCAATAGAAAAGAGGCTAGGCCGGAACCACCCACCGGATTCAGCGGATTGCTCGACGTGAAGTTTTGGTCAAAGTTGAAGGAGCCGGTCGGATTGTTAGACTGCACGTAGTTTTCAACAGTACGGAGGAATTCTCCACCCGCTTTGATGGTGTGCGCACCGAGGATCTTGGTAAGACTGCCAATGACATCGTAGTTCTCATTGCGATCGACAATTGTGCTGCCGGTCCCATTGCTGCAGAAAACATTGGCAGGATCGAACCCGCTAATGCAGGGCGTCGGCACCGGATTATAGGCGACCTGGCTGTTTAACGAAGACGGCCATCCGAGTTGCGAAAGGTCAAAGCCGAGTGTTTCGGGAGTGCGGTTATAAGAGAACCGCAAGTAGCTGGCGCGGAGATCGAGTACCGTGGTGGAATTCAGAGAATATACATCGTCAAGGACAAAATTATTGGTGTTGAATTGCTCCGTGCAACGATCCTGGCAGACGCCGGTCTTAAAAGGATCGATCGGCAGGTTTAAATTGCCCCAATAGCTGTAACGCGCAAAAATGTGCTGCTTATCAGAGACGTTTTGATCGATACGGGCAACAGTTTGATTGTTGTTACCGCCGACACTGGCATTGCTGACGTAGTTGTTTACCCCTGTGAAAGCGTTGCCGGTTGTGTTTGGCAACGGATACAAGCGCAAAAGCTGAAGCGAGGCTGGATTGAGCCGGGTTACCGGCAATACGTTACCGGGAAACTGCGTGCGAGAATACTGGCCGTTTGCGGCCGACGTGGTTGTTAACGGATCATAAATCGGAACCGGGTTGCCGCTCGCATCGCGCAGATTTGAAAAGTCGCCGCCTCTCTCCGCTAAGGTAGGCACTGTCTCGGTGAACGATTGCCCTTGCCGCAACCGAAAACCCTCATAATCAACAAAGAAAAAAGTCTTGTCGTGACCGTTGTAGACGTGCGGAATGTAGACGGGTCCGCCGAGATTAACACCAAATTGGTTCTGGGTGAAGGAGGGCCTAGGAACGCCAGCCATGTTGTCGAAGAAATCGTTTGCGTTCAAGTCGCGATTGCGAAGAAATTCCCAGGCGCTGCCATGCAGCTCGTTGGTACCGCCCTTAGTGGTCATGTTGATAACGCCACCCGCAAAGCGATCGAACTCTGCGGGAAGATTGTTGGTCTGGACCTTGAATTCCTGGAGCGAATCCTGCGTCGGCACCAGGGCGAGCTGGCCGGATGAGATGTACAGAGGTGAACCATCCAGCAGCATGGAACTCTGGTTGGCCATCCCGCCACCGATCTGATAATTCCCCCAGGCAAACGGATTGGTTCCGTTTGGATTCTGCATGGATCCGCCTTGCGGCACGACGGAGGGCACCAGCGCCACCAGGTTCAGCGGATTGCGGCCATTTAGCGGGAGTTCATTCACCTTGCGCTGTTCGACAACTTGGCCGAGCGAAGATGTTTCCGGCTGCAGCAAGGGAGTTTGCGCAGTTACTTCCACCTGCTGGCTCAACTCGCCCACTTGCAGTGTGATGTCGATTTTTAGCGAGTTCTGTACTTCGACATCCACAGGCTGTCGAACGAAATGCTTGAAACCTTGTTTTTCAGCTTCAAGCTTGTAATTTCCCGTGCCGACGTTGACAAACTGATATCCGCCGTCGGTGCCGGTTGTAATGGACCGTTTGGCGCCCGTTTCCAAGCTGGTCAAGGTGACCGAGACTGCCGACACCGGAGCGCCACTCGAATCGAGTGCGCTTCCTGTGATGGAGCCGTAAGCCGTCTGACCGAGCAGACGGGTTGAGAAAACGGAGAGGAGGAAAGTGAGTGTCGAAACGAACGCAATTCGATTGGTCATAAACACGGACCCGACAGAGCAATGTTTGCTCGACTGGCCGCGAGTATATCAACGCTTTGAAGATCCTTTCTCAGCCACGACAACGGGGAGCGGTAGCATGGACTGAAATGTTTCTGGATCGCAGGACGCTTTTGTTTTTGGGTGCTTCGCTATCGCTCGCGAACGGACCTGCTCAGGCCAAGCAAACGGAAGACTGGCCGGATCTGGAGCGGTATCGCAACGAGAACGCAAGCGTTCCGCCGCCAAAGCCGGGTGAAAACCGTGTGGTGTTTTTAGGCGACTCGATCACGGATTTTTGGGGACGGAGTCCGGGCTCGGAATTCTTTCCAGGCAAGCCGTATATCAATCGCGGAATCAGCGGACAAACGACACCGCAGATGCTGGTGCGCTTCCGGCCAGACGTGGTGGCTCTGCGGCCGAAGGTGGTGGTAATTCTTGCGGGAACGAACGACATTGCGGGGAATACCGGCCCGATGACGCTCGAAGATAGCGAGAATAATTTGATGTCGATGGCCGACATTGCGCGGCAGAACGAAATCGGGGTCGTGCTCGCCTCAGTGACGCCAGCCAGCGCGTTTCCCTGGAAGCCGGGCCTTCATCCTGCCGATAAGATTCGGACCTTAAACGCGTGGATCAAAGAGTATTCGATGAAGAAGCATTTCGTGTATCTCGACTACTATTCCGCCATGACAAACGATCAGGGCGGTATGAAACCGGGCCTAAGCAAAGACGGAGTGCACCCGACCGCGAAGGGCTACGGCGTAATGTCGCCGCTCGCCGAGCACGCTATCGCTCGCGCATTGCGGTAAGCAATCGCGAAGTGATCGATGCCGTGGGAAGGCCGACCGCAGACGCTTTTCCCGATAGGTTAGGATTGACTTCGATGCCGGATTCGCAGAGCATTCTGAGCAACCCGCTGAGCACTGCTCAAATTGGCGCAGCGGTAAACGCGGCGCTCACAAAAACTTCCTTTATTGACGTGCATACGCATCTCTTCATGCCTTCGCTCGGCCAGATCGGATTATGGGGCATTGATGAGCTGATCACCTACCACTATTTGGAAGCAGAGCTGTTCCGTTTTTCCAGCATCAAGCCGGAAGCTTACTGGGCGCTCGGCAAGCAAGAGCAAGCCGATCTGATCTGGAAAACTTTATTCATCGAGAACACGCCGGTTTCTGAAGCAACCCGCGGTGTCATCGCGGTCCTGCGAGCATTTTCGTTAGACACCAGAGCTAAAGACCTGCGTGACGCACGTGAATTTTTCGGCAACCAAACACTCGATGAACATATCGGGCGGGTTTTCGAGCTGGCCGGAATCAGCGAAGCTGTGATGACAAATGATCCCCTCGATCCGGTGGAAGGCCCCCTTTGGGAACGTGATGTCACGACAGATCGGCGCTTCCATCCCGTGTTGCGTCTTGACCGGGTGTTGAACAAGTGGGACACGCATTGGCCGGTGTTGCAGGAGAAAGCATACCGGGTCGAGCAGACGCTCGCCGGACAATCCATCCCCGAAGTACGGCGGTTCCTGACCGACTGGTGCGGGCGCATGCATCCGGTCTACATGGCATGCTCGCTGCCGGACACGTTCCGCTACCCCGATGACGGCGCGCGAGCAAAATTACTACATGAGGCGGTGCTGCCGGTCGCGCGCGAGTTCGATATTCCGCTTTCGTTGATGATTGGAGTGCGGTATCAAGTGAATCCGGCAATTCGCCTGGCAGGCGACGCCTCGGGCATCGCAGACCTGCGGGCCGTAGAGCATCTCTGCGTCCAGTTTCCTGATAATCGTTTTTTGATCAGCGTTCTCAGCCGCGAGAATCAACATGAGCTTTGCGTCTATGCGAGGAAGTTCAGCAATCTCCTTCCTTTCGGTTGCTGGTGGTTTTTGAACAATCCTTCCATAGTGGAAGAAGTGACGCGAGAGCGGCTCGAAATGCTGGGGAACAGTTTCATTCCGCAACATTCAGATGCGCGTGTATTAGAGCAGGTGATTTATAAATGGCAAAATACGCGGCGCACAATGGCGCCGATATTGACGCGGGCTTACGAGCTGTTGAGTGAAGATGGGCGGCCGGTGACGGCGGCGGAGATTCAGCGGGATATCGAACTTCTATTCCGCACGAATTTCGCGCGCTGGGTCAATCTGCGGGAAACGCATGAGCGCCACCACGTCGCCTAAAGCGAAGCCCGCGGCGCAACCGGGAACGATTCGCAATTTCCGCTGGTACATCTGCGGACTGCTGCTGTATGCAACCACCGTGAATTACGTGGATCGCGCGGTGCTGGGCATTCTGGAGCCGACAATCGCGCGCGATCTGCATTGGAACAACACCGAATACGGCACCATCAGCGCGGTTTTTCAGATCGGCTACGCGATCATGATGCCACTGGCGGGGCGTCTGATCGATTGGTTGGGACTGCGCCTTGGCTATTCGCTGAGTACTTTGGTGTGGAGTCTATCTTCAATGGCTCATGCGTTCGCAAAAACCGGCACTGAGTTTGCCTTGGCGCGGCTTGGTCTGGGGCTGGGTGAGGCAGCGAACTTTCCCGCCTGCATCAAAGCGGTGGCGGATTGGTTTCCGCGGCGGGAGCGGGCATTTGCGACGGGCATATTCAATGGCGGTTCAAATCTTGGCGCGGTGGTCGCGCCTTTGACTGTACCGATTGTGACGGAACATTTCGGCTGGCATGCCGCCTTCATTTTCACCGGATCGCTCAGCTTATCGTGGGTGATTTTGTGGGTGTTGATTTACCGCGAGCCGGAACAGCACCCGAAGCTATCGCGAGATGAGCTGGCTTTGATTCGTTCCGATCAGGACGATGGGACAACGCGTTCGGTCCCGTATAAACAAATCCTCGACAAGCGCGCGACCTGGGCTTTTCTGATTGGGAAGCTGTTGACGGATCCGGTGTGGTGGTTTTATCTCTTCTGGCTGCCCGGCTTTCTGACTCAGAAATACCACGTGAACCTGACAAATTTGGGCGCTCCGCTAGTGACGGTGTATGCGCTGTCGGCAGTGGGATCGGTTGCCGGTGGCTGGCTTTCTTCGCGTCTGCTGGCGAGAGGCTGGGCGGTGGGGAAGGCGCGCAAAACGGCTATGCTGGTGTGCGCGTTATGCGTCACGTGCGTAATTTTCGTGCCACGTGCGGCGGGAAATTTGTGGTTGACGGTTTTGCTGATCGGCATTGCCGCCGCGGCGCATCAAGGCTGGTCGGCGAATATTTTTACCGTCGCATCAGACTGTTTCCCCCGTTCCGCAGTGAGCTCGGTTGTGGGGCTGGGTGGATTGGGCGGCGCAATCGGCGGCGCGGTGGCTCAGCGGGCCGTTGGCAGTTGGCTGGACTTTTCGGGCGGTTCTTACGGTCCGATCTTTTTGGTGGCGGGAAGCATGTACCTGCTGGCACTCCTTATCATTCAATTATTGTTGCCGCGATTTGAAAAGGTGATCGTCTCATGAAGGAGAGAAACCTCCTGGTGTGGCTGTTAGCCGCGTTCCCGCTTCACGCCGCTCTGACGCCACCCATGGGATGGTCTTCATGGAACAGCTTTTCGAATACCGTTGATTCCGTAAACGTCAGTGAGCAGGCGAAAGCGATGGTCTCGACTGGCATGAAAGCTGCCGGCTATCGCTATGTGAATATCGACGAAGGCTGGTGGCTGGGAGACCGCGACCGCAACGGAAACATCATCGTCAATGCAGAACAGTGGCCGGCGTTGCAAGCCGGCGAACACGCAGGCGACATGTCGAATATCGTCCGCTACATTCACAGTCTCGGTCTCAAGGCGGGTATTTATACCGACGCCGGCGAATCCGGCTGCAGTTTCTATGGACCAGATTTAGGACCACCCAAGCCGCATACCGGCAGCGAAGGACATTACGAGCAGGACTTCCTGCAATTCGCGAAATGGGGCTTCGATTACGTAAAGGTTGACTGGTGCGGCGGCAACAAAGAGAATCTCGATCCTGCGACACAGTACCGGGAGATCGCGCGGGCCATTGCTAAGGCAGAGACGGAGGCCGGGCGTGCGCTTTTCTTCTCGATTTGTAATTGGGGGAAACAAAGCCCATGGACGTGGGCGCCAGGGATTGGAAATGTAGTCACGGACATCTGGCGAACGAGCGGCGATATTGTGGCGCCGATTGTGGCAAATAGCGCCAATAGCGGCCGGCGCGCGAGTTTTCGCGGGATGCTCGGGAACTTCGATGCAGGCATTCATCCCGAGGCCCAACACACCGGCTTCTTTAACGATCCCGACATGATGGTGCTGGGAATGCCAGGGTTGTCGGATGCACAGAACCGCGTACACATGAGCCTATGGGCGATTTCTGGAGCTCCGCTACTAGCAGGTGCGGACCTGACAAAGTTAAGTGACACGACGCGGACGATATTGACGAACTCGGAAGTAATTGCGGTCGATCAGGATGCTTTGGGATTACAGTGCGTGAAGGCAGCTGAACCGACTGCAGGCGTGCAGGTCTGGGTCAAGCGGTTGGCTGGTGCTGGCCAGCGGGCGGTGGTGCTGCTCAATCGAACGAAAACCGAAGCGGCGGTCACGATTAAGCCAAATGAGCTTGGATTATCTCCGGCGAGGGAGTTGCATGTTCGCGATCTTTGGGCGCACAGAGACGAAGGCCCCGTCCGATCTTATACGACAACGGTTCCGGCGGAACATACCGTGATGGTGCTTGTGAGGGGCGGGGAAGACAAGGGGGTCGAGTACAAAGCGGCCAACAATCTCACGTTCGCTGACGTCCTTTCGCCAGGCAGATCGGCTTATCTTCGCATTGCCTACAGCAACGACGACCGGGCGCCGCGCCTTGCCGAACTGCGCGTTAACGGCGCCACCGGTACGGCGGTGGTGTTTCCTCCCGCCGCAGAAGGCGCGATAACGGTCGAGGCGAACTTCAAGGCCGTCGGAGAAAAGAACACTGTGACTTTCTCAGCTCCTTGCGGACCGGCCCCGGTGCTGCACTCGATTACGGTTCTTTCTGGCGCGCCGTAATGTGCGGGGGCTCGAAGAAGATCAGGGCTCCCATGGCAATTTCAATTACACACAGCGCTCTGGTCAGCGTGGGACGGGTAGCAAAGGTCTCGATAATATCATTTATAGCTGCCGGTCCGACCTCCAGCTTGCGCAGATATTCGCGCGGCCAGATCAGCCCTGCGAGTCCGTCGCCGACCATTATCAAGCCTGTCCAACTTTGAATGCCGCGATTTCGCATACGTGTTTACCATATCCAACTCCGTCTTTGGTTGGGGATCAGCTTCCATCTTTACCGAGCTACCGGGTATGCCGTACAATCCCGGAGAATCCATTGTTAACCAAACTGTTAACCAAAGGTCTTCGGCCCATACTGTTCGTTGCCGTGCTGCTGGCGATCTGGCAGCTTGCCGCCAGTCGGTCGAGCGTTCACCTCCTGCCCGGGCCGTGGGGCGTGGTGGGCGGAATTGTCGATCTGCTGCAGCGCGGGTTGCTGTTTAAATACACCGTGGCCTCATTGTTTCGGGTCACGTGGGGCTTTCTGCTCGCGGTAGTGCTGGCGGTTCCTATCGGGCTGGCGATTGGCTGGTACCAGCGCGCCGAGATGGCGTTTAATCCAATTATTCAAATTCTGCGTCCGATTTCGCCGCTTGCCTGGATCCCAATTGCAATCCTATGGTTCGGCGTGGGCGATCTCGCGGCGATCTTCCTGATCTTCCTCGGCTGTTTTTTGCCTCTCCTGCTTACCACGATCAACGCCGTGCGTAGCATTCCCGATGTCTACGTCAATGCGGGACGTAACTTCGGCCTTGGTCCTTTCGCGTTGCTTTATCGCGTCCTATATCCGGCCGTAATGCCGCAACTGGTAATCGGCTTGAGGATCACATTGGGTGTGGCTTGGCTGGTGGTCGTCGCAGCAGAAATGATCGCGGTGAACTCCGGGTTGGGTTTTCTGATCATCGACGCCCGTAACGCCGGCAACCGCTACGATCTGGTCGTAGCGGGTATGGTGGTGATCGGTGTTATCGGGCTGCTGCTGGATCTCGCAATGCGATCGCTCGAAAGTGTAAAGTCGCTGCGCTGGAGTTATTCGGAGGATTGATGCCGGCCGCCGAAGTCACGACTATGACGCGCACTGCAATCGCCACGAAACTGCACGCCGAACATATCTGTGTGACGTTCGGGGAAAACGGCAAAACAACATCGGTGCTCGATGACATCAACCTCGAGGTTTCCGAGGGCGAGTTTCTGTGTTTGCTCGGACCTTCAGGATGCGGCAAATCAACGCTGCTGAGCGTCCTGGCAGGATTTCTGTCGCCCAACTCCGGCGAGGTGAGAATCGACGGAGAGGCGGTGCGCGGCCCGGATCCCCGCCGGATCTTTGTGTTTCAAGAGCGCGGTGTTTTCCCGTGGCTGACGGTAGAAGGCAATATCGGGTTTGGGCTTTTCAAATTACCGCGCACCGAGCGCGAACAACGTATCGCGCATTACGTCAAGATGGTGGGTCTCGAAGGATTCGAGAAGGCATATCCGGCGGAACTCTCGGGCGGCATGAAACAGCGGCTCGAAGTTGCGCGCGCGCTAGCGGTGAATCCCGACATGCTGTTTCTCGATGAGCCATTTGGCGCTCTCGACTCGATCACACGTCTGACCATGCGGCGTGAACTATTGCGGATCTGGGAAGCTGAGCGCCAGACGATTATTTTTGTGACGCACGACATCGATGAGGCGGTGCAGCTGGCCGACCGGGTAGTGGTGTTGAGCGCACGGCCGGCAAGAATTCAGCAACTGGTCAATATCGACATATCGCATCCGCGCGATATCAGTTCGCCGCGCTACTTGCAACTGCGCGACGGCATCTTCGAACAGATTGGTCTGGCACACGGCGTATGAATAGAGACGAGCCGCGCGCTTGGGAGAAATTCTTCTGGCCTGTTTTGGCAGCGACGCTGCTGCTCGCGGTGTGGCACTTTTCCGTCATCTGGACAGCGACGAAAGTGTTTCCCTCCCCGCTGGATGTGGAAAGAGGACTGGCCGAACTGGCGCACAAAAGCCTGTTGTGGCGCTATGTGGGCGACTCGTTGCGACGCGTGGCCTTTGGCTTCGGGGCGGCGGTTGTGCTCGGGATTCCGTTAGGGCTGGTGCTGGGCTGGTACCCGGCGGCGAATCAAGTAGTCAATCCAGTACTGCAGGCGCTGCGGCCTATCAGTCCGATTGCCTGGATTCCAGTTGCCATCATTTTTTTTGGCATTGGGGATCATGCGGCGGTGTTCCTGATTTTCCTCGGCGCATTCTTCCCAATCGTGGTGACGGCGGTAAATGGAGTGGCGAATGTGCCGGCTGTTTTCAGGCGCGCCGGGCGCAACTTTGGCCTCTCGCCGCAGAGGCTGCTGATACGAGTTATCTTTCCAGCGGCCATTCCACAGATGCTGGTGGGTTTGCGTATTGCGCTGGGCATTGCGTGGCTGGTGGTGGTGGCGGCCGAGATGATTGCAGTGGATTCGGGGCTTGGCTATTTGGTGGTCGACTCGCGCAATGCCGGCAAGCGCTATGACCTGGTCGTGGCGGCCATGCTTCTCATCGGCATCATTGGGCTCGTGCTTGACATGACCTTTCGCCGTCTCGAAAGAGTTCACTCGGTGCGCTGGGGTTTTCGCCGTGCGGCTTAAAAGCGCAAAGGGCGCGGATGCGCGCCGCCAGACAACAAAGGAACTCCCTAGCTCTTCGGGTGGCGCGCTCGACACCGCGACCGTTTTGCGCGTGTCCCTTAAAAGCAAAGTGTTGTTGGGCGCGATCGGCTGGCTCGTGGTGATTACAGCGCTGCACGGCTATCTCAATGTCAATTGGGGCGCGGTGCTGAACAGCTATCGTCCACCAGCCAAACGGAAGATTATTGTCGCCTACATTCCGGTGACTTGCCAGTTAACGTGTCCGGTTACGGATTACATCTCTAAGTTTTCCGAAAGCGGCGAGATGTTTCTACCGCGCATGTTCCAAGGCTTTCCGGAAATGAAAGAGGCGCTGATTTCGAACAAGGTGCAGGCGGCTTTCATTGTTGCGCCGATGGCGATTGCGCTGAAGGCGCAGGGCGTGCCGATCAAAGTGGTTTATCTGGGGCATCGCTACGGCAGCGCAGTGGTGGTGCGCAAAAATGGCCCAATCAAAACCTTTGCCGATATGCGGGGCCGGACAGTGGCGATCCCCACGCGCTTCTCGGACGAGCGCCTGATGCTCTTCCGCGCCATGAAAGTCTGGGGCATCAAGCCGGCTGAGATCAAGATGGTCGAGATGGCGCCGCCCGATGTCTCGGGAGCGCTCGCCGCCGGTGCAATTGACGCGTTTTCGATGGGCGAGCCGTTTCCTTCGCAGGCGGAACTGGGCGGGTTTGGACGCGTGCTCTTTCAGGCGCGCGATTACTGGCCCGATTACATGTCGTGCATCTTAATCGTGCGGCAGGATCTGATCGATACGCGGCCGGACGTGGTGCAGGTACTGGTGGATGGCATTGCGCGCTCCGGTCTGTGGCTCGACAAAAGCAAGCCGAACCGGGAAGATGCTGCCGATTTTGTCTGGCGTTTCTACTACCACCAGCGGCCGGCGCTGTTGCGTTGGGCGCTCACGAGGCCGATGGATCGAGTCATGTACAGTCCGCTTGCGCCGCGCAAAGCCGATTTCGATCTGGTGCGCGACATGATGATCGCAACCGGCGTACTCAACAAGCGAATCGAATTCTCGGAATACACCGATACGCGCTTCTCCGATAAGGCTGGTATTCAAACCGAGTGGAAGTACCAACCAGGCATGGCGGTGGCGAGATAGAGAATGCAGGACCTTATCCGCTGTTCCTGGGTCAATGAGGATGAACTCATGCGGGCGTACCACGATCGTGAGTGGGGTGTTCCGCTACACGAGGAGCATGCTTTGTTTGAGTTCCTCATTCTCGAAGGCGCACAGGCGGGATTGAGCTGGACTACGATTCTCAAAAAACGCGCCGCGTATCGAGAGGCATTCGACGGCTTCGATCCTGGTAAAGTGGCACGCTACAGCGAGGCGAAAATCGAAACGCTACTCGCGAATGCGGGTATCGTGAGGAACCGGGCAAAGATCCGTGCATCGGTGCGCAATGCGCAAGCTTTCCTAAACGTGCAGGAGGAGTTCGGCAGCTTCGATCGCTACATCTGGCAGTTTACAGGCGGCCGGCCGATCCGCAATCGCTGGACGAAATCAGCGGACATTCCCGCTCGCACAAGCGAATCGGACGCCATGAGCAAGGATCTAATCCGGCACGGCTTCTCGTTTGTCGGTTCTACCATCTGCTATGCGTTCATGCAGGCGGTCGGAATGGTGAACGACCATCTGGTTAGTTGCTTCCGGCACGCCAAGATGTCAGGTACTAGAACCTCCCGCCATTCGGCATAGCGAACTCTCCACCCGGAGATGTAACCGCTTGCGCCCAGGCCGCTGGCGGTGTGATAGTATCTTCCTCAGTTTAGCTTCTAGTTTCTTTGTGGGAGGGACGATATGCTCAGTCAGCATCGTCTAGTTTCGTTTACCTTGTCGCTGGTGTTCGCATGCGGCATGGCTCTTGCCCAGCGCGACCT
>DATAYL010000389.1:0-27216 GCA_036272575.1 Bryobacteraceae bacterium
CTGGGGCGTGAGCTGGTTGGCGATGGCCTGCTGACTCGGGAAGAACCACTCCATCGCGAACGGCGGCGCATTCTTCAGCCCGCTTTCCATCGCGACCAGATCGCCTCTTACGCGCTGGCGATGAGCGAAGAGAGTGAACGACTGTCGAACCAATGGGCAACGAAGGAGAGCCTGGATATTCGGACCGAAATGCGTCGCGTGACACTCGCCATTGTGGGCGCCACCCTGTTCGGAACGGATTTTCGTAACGGTGCGGGGCAAATTTCCGAAGTGCTGCAGCAGGTCGTGCGCAAAGCGGCTTGGCTGGTTCCCGCAGTCACCGTTTTCGAACCCCTGGTGACTGGTTACCGACGGCTAATTCCTCACGGTAGAAGCCTCTTTTTCCCGCGCGAGCGAGCAAAACTCGAACAGATTGTCGCACCGATGATTGCCAAACGGCGCGTTAGTAGTCAACGCGACGTGCTGTCGCTAATCCTCAACCAACACGATGAAGCCGGTGGATCGTTGACTGATGAAGATATACGGAATGAGCTGGTCACCTTCGTGCTCGCTGGATATGAGACAACTGCTACCGCGCTGACCTGGACCTGGTATCTGCTGGCGCAATACCCCCGCGTAGAGCAACGTTTGCATGCCGAGTTGGACGAAGCGTTGGGCGGGCGAACGCCAACCCTCGACGACGTTCCGCGCTTACCCTACACCGCGAATGTATTCAAGGAAGCAATGCGGCTGTATCCGCCGGTGCTGCTGTTTGCGAGGCGTCCGAAGAAGGATCTGGAATTCGGCGGGTACCGCATCGCGCGCGGCCAAAGTATATTTATCAGTCCATACGTCACGCAGCGCAACCCGAAATACTTCGATCGTCCTGACATCTTCGAGCCCGAGCGCTGGGATAATCTGGCGATTCCCAAATTCGCTTACTTCCCGTTTGGCGGGGGAGCCAAGATGTGTATCGGCGAGCCGTTTGCCCGCCTGGAAGGAGTGTTGGTACTGGCAACGCTCGCCCAGAAGTGGACGCTGGCGCGCGAGAACAATAAATCTATCGGCATAGGAAGCGGCACGGTGCTCAATCCTAACGAGGCGATTATCATGCGGCCTCGGTCGCGCACGCGCGTGCCTCAGGCGGCAGGCGTCTAATCCATCATTCGCAGCGCAGAGCGAGCATGGGGTCGACCCGTGTGGCTTGGCGGGCGGGAACGTAGGCGGCAAGCAGCGAGACGAACATAAAGAGTGTTGCGACTCCCAGGAATGAAACCGGATCCACTGTATTCATGCCGAAGAGAAGAGATCGCAAGAGCCTGCCAGCGGCGATGGAGGCAGCGAGGCCCACGGCTAATCCGATAAACACCGGGCGTCCGTTGTCCCGTAGAACGAGCCGTAAGACTTGGTTCTCTGTGCCCCGAGCGCCATGCGAATGCCCACCTCGCGCGTTCGCCGGACCACCGCGTAACTGACCGAGCCATAGATGCCGATCAAAGCCAAAAAGAGCCCAAGCATGCCGATGATCGACGCGAAAAGGGCGGAGAGGCGTGAGATGACGAAGGTTGGCGTCGAAGTAAGCAGCCCCTCGAGCGTTTCGGAGTAGACAACCAGATTGCTATCGACGCCCTGCACCTCCTGATTCAACGCCGCGATGAGTTTCTTCGGATCAGCATTGCTTCTCACGAGCAGCGGCTGCTCGTCCATTCGTTCACGGGGCAAAGGAAGGTAGACGCTTCTCGTGTCTTCCTCGCCGAGCAGGAGTCCGCGCGTGTCTTGCGCGACTGCTACGACCTGGTAAGCAGCGCCGCTGGGTATGAGTTCTCCGGCCGCATGGAATTGACGGCGGCCGTCGAGCGTGAGTGTTCTGCCAAGCGCGTTCTTGCCGGGCCACAGTTCTTCGGCCGCCGATTCGCTCAAAATAGCGACGGCTTCCGGAGCGCCTCCATGTTCCATAAAACTGCGTCCCGCCACCAGTGGAATTCCGAGCGCTTGAAAGTAGTTTGCACTCACGTAGCGGTAGAAGACGGTTCGGGCGGCAGGCAATCAGCAACACGAGCCCAACCGCGCCCATGATCAAGGCGATGGCAAACGCCAGCCCAGGGTCGTGCACTACGCTGAATGGCCTCAGATGCGAGCCTGGTGTTAAGGTGATCGTGCTTGCCTGATTGCCTTCAGAATGCAGCCGGTGGAGCTGGCGTGCGCGCCGAGCAAGTAAAGTCATCTGGTTTTGCGCCGCGGCGAGAGAAATGCCTGGCGCGAGCCGTCCATAAAGTGCGCAGCAAAAGTCTTCACGATCGTGCAATAAACCGGGCGTCTTGGCGATCAAGGGTCGCAGCCGCATCGGCAGCCAGAAATCCGGGACGTTGACGTTGGTGCCGAGAAAATCGCGAGGTGTGATGCCGATCACGGAGAACGCAACACTGTTCAGCTTAATCGGTTTGCCAAGCAATCCAATATCGCCGCCAAAGCGCCTCCGCCAATAGTTCTCGCTGATTAGTACGGACGGATGAGCATCGAGATCCGCCGCGTCCTGTGGTAAGAAGACACGACCACGAATGGCGTTCACGCCTAATACCGAAAAGTAGTTCTCTGAGACGCTGGCTGAACTGACAAACTCCGCTCCGCCGTGCATCAGGGTCGGGAAACTGAACCCAACTGCGTGGCTCCAGTGCGCTACCCAAGGTGTTCCCGGCAGTCGAGAGATGCTCCGGTCCCGTCAGGGCGAGCTCGTCGCCAGTCGTTGCGACCAGCCCCGAGAAGACTTTATTCTCGTCCCGATAGAACGCGAAATCCGGATAGCTAAAAGCCGGTTGATAGCGGTCCGCCGCAGTGGTGCGATAGATGTTGACCGGTTGCCCCGGATCTCTCGCGTCGAGCGGCTGCAGCAGGAGTGCTTTATAGACCGTAAATACCGCTGTGTTGACGCCAATGCCAATCGCCAACGCCAAAATAGCGAGCGCCGTGAACGTTGGATGCTTAGCGAGCATGCGGCCTGCGAATCGAATATCGCGTCCCAGGGACTCGACAAAAGTGAAGACGTCCGCCTCATGCAAGTCTTCTTTAGCCGGGTTGCATTGCCGAAACGTCGCCGGGCAGCGAGCCGCGCCTCCTCACTTGACAGCCCATCCTGCAATTTGCTCTCTTCGAGCATTGCCAGGTGATGACTTAGCTCTTCATCATGTTCTGCGGAGAGCTTAGGCTGGCGCAGGAGCGCGCCGACCCGACTTATCCATCCCATGGCAGCGCCTTCCGTGGCCGAACGTCCGTTCGCATAGCTAGCTATAGAAAGAATGCCTTGTGCTGGGTTGCTTGGCAAGTGCTGCTACGTGAACCCGCTACGTTTTTCGGCTCCGGTATGGCTTCCCAAACAACAGCACGGCGGCCGGTATACACGTGAGGCCGATTCCCATGCCGCACACGCCCGGCCATCCCCATCCGCTCCAGGCCCAGGAGCCCGCGTAGGAACCGATGGCAGCTCCTCCGAAGTAGCAGAGCATATAAACCGTGTTCAGCCGTCCGCGTGCGGTAGGTTGCAGCGCAAACACTGCGGATTGATTCGACACCTGGGCTGCCTGCACGGCCGCGTCCAGTAAAATGACGCCCGCTACGAGACCCCACAGATGAAAACCGAACATCCAGAAAATGGCGAATGACAGCAAAACACCGAATGTCGAAAGCGTAATTACATAACCGGAGCCGCGCCGGTCGGAGAGATGTCCCGCGGCTGGAGCGATCAGGGCGCCGGTCGCTCCCACCAGACCGAAGAGTCCAGCTACCTGGCTTCCGAAGTGATAAGGCGGCGTGCCCAGCAGGAAGACCAGCGTGGTCCAGAACGCGCTGAAGGGAGCGAAGAACATCGCGGCAATCAGACTGATTTGCCAGAGCTCCGGAAAGTCGCGCACCAATGTGAAGATGGAGCCGATCAGTTGCCGGTAGCTCGTTCGCACCAGCACGGGCATGAGCGGCAGACGCCAGCGCAGCATTCCGGCAAAGAACCAGGCGAGCGCTGCTGCGATCCAAAACATAGCGCGCCAACCCAAGTGCTGCGAGACAAAGCCGCTGACCGTGCGTGCCAGCAATATGCCGAGCAACACGCCGGTCATGATCGTGCCGACGACGCGGCCTTGCGCGACGGGGGACGCTAACTCAGTTGCCGCGGGAATCAGTACTTGCGCGATGACGGTAGTCAAGCCGATGAAAAAACTGGTGAGAACCAGCGTGGTCAGGTTCTGTGCCAAAGCTGCGCCCATGAGGGCACAACCTACTGCCAAGAAAAGCGAGACTACCAGACGCCTTCGCTCCATCAGATCGGCGAGCGGCAGGAAGACGGGCATTCCCACGCCGTAGCCAATTTGGGTGGCGGTCGCCACCAGGCTGATCTGGCGTGCGCCGCAGTGGAGAGTGTGCGCCATGTCGGCCAGCATCGGCTGGCTGTACCAGGTATTCGCAACGGCGATTCCGGAAGCAACTGCCATTGTGACCGTGAGCGCGGGCGTGAGAGTAGCTTGTTCGAGAGACGTTTCAAAAGAGATGGATTCGGGCAAGGTGAGTGGAGTCCTAGCAATACGTGCAAAACGGCGCGGGGTCAGGCGCCCGCGCACAGAGCGAGCGTATTGCTTCCTTGTTCCGCGGCGGGCATCCGCGCCCTTTTGCACTCAGTACACTAAAGGTTTGGAGCTCGCTTGATGAAACTGTTCACTTCTATTATGGCTTTGGCGCTGGCGGCGGGTTTTTCAATCGCCGATACCAATGGCATGCGAAAAGCCCCGGAACTCGCATTTACGCTGCCTGGTCAAGGCGATAAGTTATTGAGCCAATACCGCGGCAAGGTAGTGGCGCTCGAATTCATTCTGACAACGTGTCCGCACTGTCAGGCTGCTTCCCGCTACATGACGCAGCTCCAGCAGGAATATGGGCCACGAGGGTTGCAAGCGATCGATCTCGCCATCAACGCGCTCGATGAGGGCCGCAAGCCAGACCAGGCCGCGCTGATGACCGAAACCTTTGCCAACAACTTTCAGGTCGGGTTCCCGGTGGGTTTTATTGGGCGTGACCCCATGATGAGCTTTATGGGCTTCAGCATCATGGACCGGATGGTCGTTCCGCAGCTGGTGCTGATTGATCGCAAGGGATACATCCGTTATCAAACACCGGCCAGCGATAGTAACGATGACTATGAAAAAATGATGAACGAAGGAGCTATCCGGCAACACATCGAAGAACTCCTGGCGGCTCCGTCGGCCGAGGCCCATCACAAGGCCGCAGTTCGGCACAGCAGCTAGTTTGGTTTGCTGGCAGGCGCCGACCGGCGCTCCGTCCACACGTGGCTTTTTAGGACCGCCGGGCCCACTTCTATCAATCTCGGCAGAAGGTTGAAAACCGCAGTCGCATCCCAAGGTTCTCCCTGACGCGTAGTGTAGCCGGCGAGGTTCAGTTGGGAAGCAATTTCGGTCACCCGCTTCTCTCTTACGATTTGTTCTAGCATGAGCAGCAAAATACTCGCTTCGAAGGGATTTTCTTCAAGATGTGATCCGTCCGGCGCCACTTGCAGCCCATACGGGACCGCAGTGACTTCCTTAGCGGTCAGCACAGCCTGGTTCTCTGCCACCACTGGGGCGCCTTCCTCGGCGCTCTCCCGTACCCATTCAATGCTGGCGATCTTCCAACCGTCAGCTGAACGCTTCACCAGGTAATCGAGAGTGATCTCGCCGGTAACCACATCGCGCATCTGCTGTTTCATTGGCTCCCAAACCTTCCGCGCCACACTCTGCAATCTTCCCACCATTACTCACCCGGCAAAAAGCGAGGAGTATGTTTGGGCCGGTGAAAACGGACCTCCTTTGACCGTTTGTTTCTGGGACTAAGCCGTCCAACTCTGGGACGATGACTTGCCGAACGTTAGACTGAGAGCGCATGCCGACAAACGCGCTAATACACGAGAAGAGTCCCTATCTGCGGCAGCATGCCGATAATCCAGTCGACTGGCTCCCGTGGGGTGACGTGGCATTTGCCAAAGCTCGCGCGGAAGACAAACCGATTTTTCTTTCGATTGGCTACTCCACCTGCCATTGGTGTCACGTGATGGCTCATGAGTCTTTTGAAGACCAGGAAATTGCGGAAATCTTGAATGCCAATTTCGTCCCGGTGAAGCTCGATCGCGAGGAGCGGCCGGACGTGGACCGGATTTACATGCTTTTTGTGCAGGCGTCGACTGGTAGCGGTGGCTGGCCGATGTCGGTTTGGCTCACGCCGGAGTTGCAGCCCTTCTTTGGCGGAACATATTTCCCGCCGGACTCGCGTTATGGCCGCCCCGGTTTTAAAGATCTCCTGGAACATCTTGCGCGCGCCTGGAAGTTCGAGAGGCCGAAAGTAGATGCCTCGGGCAAGAGCGTGTCGGAGCAACTGCGAGCGCTGAGTACCCAATCGGAAGCGAGCGCGTCACTGGACCAGGACATTTTCGAAGCTCCCTTCGCGCAATTTCGCCGCATGTTTGACCGGGAGTGGGGCGGCTTCGGTTCGGCTCCCAAGTTCCCGCGGCCGGTGGCCTTTTATTATCTGCTGCGCTTCTTTGCGGCTACCGGCAACGAAGAAGCTTTAGACATGGTGACGCACACGCTTCGCAAGATGGCTGATGGCGGTATGCACGATCAGTTAGGCGGCGGTTTTCATCGTTACTCGGTCGATGAGCGCTGGTTCGTTCCTCATTTTGAAAAAATGCTTTACGATCAGGCTCAACTGGCGATCTCTTATTTGGAGGCGCATCAGATCACCGGGGAAGAACGCTTTGCCGACGTAGCACGCGGAATTTTGCGTTATGTGCTGCGCGATCTGCGGGATGAGAGCGGTGGATTTTATTCGGCGGAGGATGCCGACAGCCCGGATCCGGAGAACCCGTCGCACTCGGGCGAAGGCGCTTTCTACATCTGGTCACGCGGAGAAATTGAGCAAACGGCGCCGGCGGACTCGCTCGAGGCATTTGTTCGCTATTACGGAGTTCAAGCTGACGGCAACGTGGCACACGATCCGCAAGGCGAGTTTGTGGGGCGCAATATTCTGCATGTGGCTTTACCACTTCATGAAGTGGCGCTGCGCCTCGGTCTGCCGGAGACTCGAACCGAGGAACTGCTTGCGGCAGCCCGCGAAAGACTATTCCAGGTGCGCAAACAGCGTCCCAGACCGCACCTAGACAACAAGCTGCTGACCTCCTGGAACTCGCTGATGATCTCGGCGCTCGCGAAAGGGTACGCGGTGCTATCCGACGAGCAATATAAGGAAAGCGCTCAAACGGCGCTGGACTTTTTGTTATCTGGGATGTTCAACGACCGGTCCGGTCAACTATTACGGCGATTCTGCGGCGGCGAAGCGGCGATTCAGGGTTTCCTGGACGACTACGCCTTCCTCGCTCAGGCGCTTTTGGATATGTTTGAGATCAGCGGCGAAGCTCGCTATCTTGGCTTGGCGGAACGGCTCGCCACCGATGGATTCAGCCGGTTCGAAGACCGGGAAAACGGCGGGTTTTTCAGCACGGAGTCAGGTGCGGCAGATCTGTTGCTGCGTTTGAAAGACGATTACGACGGCGCGGAGCCAGCGGGTAACTCCGTTGCCACCGATGTGCTGCTGCGTCTGGCGCATCTGACCGGCAACCCGGATTTTGAAAGGCGCGGACGCAAATCGCTCGAAGCGGCGGCGACGAAGTTGAAGAGCCAACCCTCGGCCGCTCCGCAGCTCACCGCTGCTCTGGGCCGCATTCTCCAGCCTCCTGCTCACACCGTTTTTCGCTGTGGCGACGCCGACGAAGAGGTCCAGCACATGGTGCGACAGGCGCGCAAAAAGTTCGAGCCGAATGTCGCCGTTTTAGTGCTGGACGATCATTCGGCTCGTGAACTTCAGTCTTCTTCGGCCTTCCTCGCTCAACTCGAGAGAAAAGGGCGGTTGACGATCTATAAGTGCGAGAACTTTACTTGTTCATTACCGCAAAGCTTCGGCTGAATTAGCTTTATGTTGCTTCCAGGCGAAAACGCCGGCCAGTAGGGCGGCGATTCCAAACAGCCCGAAAGTTCCGGGCTCGGGCACTATCGGCGCTAAGCCAAATGCATAGTTCGCCAAATTTGTGTCAGCTATGAATGAGGCAGCGCCTGTCGAATTGTTGAACGAATAAATTGCATTTGGAGCGACGACGGAAGACGCATATAAGGATCCCCGGCTGGTCACTAAAGCACCGAAGTCGGTTGATCCGCTGTTGCCCACATAACTTGCTTGCCCGGTAACGGTGTTAATTGTATAAACGTTTGATGCTAGAGAAAGGTAAAGTACGTTCGAGCCGGTCGACATACCTACGGAATTGCTACCCATCGGGAGAAGTGTCGATCCGATGAAGGTAGAAGTGCCGGTGCTGGGGTTGACATTCCACAAGCCGCCGACCGTATCTACCATATAAAGCCCGGTGTTTGTAGAACCAAAAGCGTAAAACGATATGCTGCTCGTGCCGATCGAATGCAAAGTTCCGTCCAGCGTGTTGATGGAATACAGTGTCGTTCCACCTTCGGGGCCTGTATAAACGGTACTGCCAATTTCGCCGAGTCCGGCGGCGATAAAGCCCAGGCTCGATATAGTCGTGGACGCGCCGGTGTTCAGGTCGACGGAACCAAAATTCTGGCTCTGGTCAGCGACCCAGGCCATACTGTCCGCAAACGCGCAGCTCGATAAACCTATAAAAGTTAGTACTGCAAGAGACTTACTTATAATCTTCAAAACGCTCCCACTCCTCTCGACAAGTTCAGGGGTACTACAAAGCAATTTAGCATGAAATACTAGCAATTCCCTAGGTGTTTAAGAAAATGGCCTAGGCTGCTCGTACTAGCATGGATGTACCAGGTTCGAGGAGAAAATCTCAGCTGAATAGCTGGTCCGAAACGTACGATCGAATCCCATTAGCGGACAGGGCTTTTTCGTGGTCGCCGCAACAAGCTCAACAGATTGAGCAATTTAAGTAGCGGCTTCAATGTGGCTAGTAAAATGCCTAACGTTATCTCGTGAGCATGGATGTCCCACGCGGGAAAGAAGTAGCGCGCAAGCGTCTGATCAAGAGGGTTGTGCTGATTACGGTGGCTGTTCTGGCCATCGGTGGAGCAACAGTCGCTTTAGGCCGGTTAAAACCGGCAGCGCCGTCGGTGGATATGAGCGGGCTTTGGCCAGGTACAGTGCGTCGCGGGCCGATGGAGCGACAGGTACGGGGTCTGGGTGCGCTGAAGCCGGAAGAGATCAACTTCATTGCCGCCGCGCAGGATTGCCGCGTATCGAAAATCGTGCGCCGCGCGGGGATTGATCCAGTAAAAGCCAACGACATCATTCTGGTGCTGAGCGATCCCGATCTTGAACTTACGGCGGAGAAGGCCGAGTGGACGCTCAAGCAGGAAGAAGCCAATCTGGCCAACCTGAAGGTGAATCTGGAAAGCGCCAAGTTGGCCCAGCAATCGGACTTGGCCCAGCTTGAATCGCAGTATACGCAAGCCAAGCTTACCGCCGACCGAGACCTTGAATTGACCCGCCTTAATCTAAAGAGCGACATCGAATCGCGCATCTCGGTGGATACCGCGAACCAGCTTCGCAACCGCGTTGCACTCCAGAAAGAGCGTTTAGGGATTGTGGATGCCTCCAACAAAGCCCAGATCGACGCGGCGCAGGTACAGGTCGATAGCGCCCGGGCCGATTACGAGCTGAAGCGCCGGCAGGTGGATCAGCTCACGATCCGCGCGGGGATCAACGGGGTAATACAGGAAGTCGATCCGGAAGTCGGCCAGCGTGTTACGGCCGGGACCATTCTGGCGAAGGTCGCCGATCCAACCAGGTTGAAAGCTGTCCTACAGATTGCGGAAACGCAGATGGGAAAAGATGTGCGCAACGGACTCGACGCTTCGATCGATACACGCAACGGTCTGATCCCCGGACGCGTAGTACGGATTGACTCGGCTGCTACGAATGGCACGGTCGGGGTCGATGTGCAGCTCCTCGGGCCGTTGCCGCCGGGCGCGCGGGCTGAATTGAGTGTGGATGGCACGATCGAGATCGAGCGCTTGCCTGACGTGGTCTTTGTGGACCGCCCGGTGTCGGGTGAGCCAAACACCACGATCGGTCTCTTCAAGATCGATCCGGATGGCAAGGGAGCTTCACGAGTCAATGTGCAACTCGGGGCAGCTTCCGTGAATACCATCCAGGTCAGAAAAGGCTTAAACGTAGGCGACAAGGTGATTTTGTCGGACATGTCGCAATATGATCAATACCAGCGAATTCGACTGAACTGAGAGCGAGAACTGGACGTATAGCAAGTAATACCGAAACAGGGAGAAACAGCAGAATGACAGCATCCGATCCGTTGATTCAGTTGGAAGGCGTAACCAAGGTCTTTGTCACCGATGAAGTGGAGACTCACGCGCTTTCCGGCATTCATATCGACATCAAACGCGGGGAATACGTGTCCATTTCGGGCCCGTCGGGCTGCGGGAAATCAACGCTTTTGGCGATTCTTGGCCTCCTGGATTCGCCGAGCTCGGGCACCTATGTGCTGAATAATAAGCCGGTTCAGAGCCTGAAACTCTCCGAACGGGCGCGCATCCGCAATCGCGAGATTGGATTCATCTTCCAGGCGTTCAACCTGATTGGCGATCTCAATGTTTATGAGAACGTGGAACTGCCGCTGACCTACCGAGGCATGCCGTCCAGCGAGCGCAAAAAGAAAGTACACGAGGCGCTCGAGCGCGTCGGAATGTCGCATCGCATCAAGCACTATCCATCGCAATTGTCGGGCGGTCAACAGCAGCGTGTAGCAGTAGCGCGCGCACTGGCGGGCGATCCGTCGATTCTGCTGGCGGATGAGCCGACCGGTAACTTGGACTCGCAAAATGGCGAGCAGGTCATGGATCTGTTGCGCGAACTGCATCGCGGCGGCGCGACGATCTGCATGGTGACGCACGATCCCCGCTATGCGCGCTACGCAGACCGCTCCATCCATCTGTTCGATGGACGAGTGGTGGAAGAGAATATGGAGGTTCCAGCCTGATGTGCAGGAATGTGGATCTTTGGGCGATCGGCGTATTGCTTTTGTTGACCGCCGTTTTTTCCGAAGTGCGCCAGTCGAGCGTCGTTTTCGATCAATCCCGGCAGCTGGTCGAATTTACCGCCGGCCACGTGGCGCCATTCTCCGAACTCATTCAGCTGCCGAAACTCTGTCTGACGCGCGATTAAATCCGCGGCATTTGCGGGTATTCGGTTCCGACGCTGTTTGGCTCTCCTTTACGCTATAAGTAGGCTGCAAGTTCGGCTACGCAATGATCTCTTTACGCAACGTTGAAAAATTCTTTGAGCACGGTCCGAGTAAAACCTATGTGCTGCGGCGCATCAGCGTGGATATTAAAGAAGGCGAGTTCATCTCGATCATGGGCCCTTCCGGAGCGGGAAAATCGACCCTCCTCCATCTATTGGGCATGCACGATACCGCCTGGACCGGCGAGTACCAGTTCCTGGATCACCCTATTCACAGACTGAATAAAAAAGACCGGTCCGAGATTTACAAGAAGTACATAGGTTTCGTTTTTCAGAGTTACCATTTGCTGGATTCGCTGACTGTTTACGAGAACTTGGACATCCCGCTTTCCTACCGGAACATCAAGAAGTCGGAGCGGCAGAGTATCGTGTGCGACGCCCTGGACCGATTCAACATGGTTGGCAAGAAGGATCTTTATCCGAATCAGCTTTCGGGCGGCCAGCAGCAGTTGGTTGCGATTGCGCGGTCTATGATCGCCAATCCGAAGCTGATCCTGGCGGACGAACCTACCGGTAATCTGCACTCGAGCCAGGGTAAGGAAATCATGGAGCTATTCAAGCGCTTGAACGAGCAGGGCACGACGATTGTGCAGGTCACGCACAACGAGAAGAATGCCGAATACGGCCACCGGATTATCTACATCGAAGATGGCTGGATTACCAAAAATTAGGCTGTCAATTAGTTCCGGACCGCGAGTCAGATGAGTATTGTTCCTTCCCAGATGCGCGTGCTGGTTGCGGACGATCAGCCGGATGTACTCGAGGCGTTGCGGCTGCTGCTGAAGCGCGACGGATATAAGATCGAGCCGGTCGAATCGCCGCAACAGGCGCTGCAAAGCATCGAGCACAAAGATTACGATCTGGCGATCATCGACCTGAATTATACGCGCGATACGACATCAGGGCAGGAAGGACTCGATCTATTGGCCAAGATCCAGACTTCCGATGCGATGCTGCCGGTAATTGTGATGACAGCGTGGGGCAGCGTCGATCTGGCAGTCGAAGCGATGCGGCGCGGCGCACGCGATTTCATTCAGAAACCCTGGGAGAACGAACGGCTCTCGTCCATCGTGCGTACACAGCTGGAGCTGAGTGAAGCGATCCGCCGGGGGCAAAGGCTGGAAGCCGAGAATCAGCTCTTACGCGGTGAAAACCTGCCGGTGATGATCGCGCAATCGCCCGCGATGCAGCCGGTGCTGGATTTGATTACGCGTGTGGGTCCGTCGGATGCGAACGTCCTGATCACGGGCGAGCCGGGCACAGGCAAAGAGGTGATCGCGCGTACTCTGCACGCGATTTCGGTGCGGGCGAATAAGCCGATGGTGACGGTAAATGCCGGCGGACTTGCGGAAGGTGTTTTCGAAAGCGAGCTGTTCGGGCACGTCAAGGGCGCGTTTACCGATGCCAAGATGGATCGCGTCGGGCGGTTCGAATTAGCCGATACAGGAACGCTCTTTCTGGACGAGATCGCCAATGTACCGATGAATCTGCAAGCGAAGCTGCTGCGGGTGCTCGAGATCGGCGAGATGGAGCGGGTCGGTTCGTCGAAGATGAAGAGAGTCGATGTGCGGGTGATCTCGGCGACGAACGCGAATCTGGCCGAGGAAGTGCAGAATGGGCGGTTCCGGCAGGATCTAGTATTTCGCCTGAACACAATTGAGATCCATTTACCGCCGTTGCGGGAACGGCGCGAGGACATTGCGCCGCTGGCCAATCATTTCCTGGGAACGCATGCGCGGCGGTATCGCAAGAACATCAGCGGCTTCGATCCGAACGCAGCGCAAGCCATGCAGGATCACAGCTGGCAGGGAAACGTGCGCGAACTCAATCACGTGGTAGAACGGGCCGTGCTGATGGCCCAATCGAACTGCATCAAGGCAAACGACCTGGCGCTGCGTAGCGGGCCCACCACGGTGCCGCGCCTGGAAGACATGAGCCTTGAAGACGTGGAAGAGTTCCTGATCAAGAAGGCCCTGAGTCGATATTCGGGCAACGTGAGTCACGCGGCTAGCGCGCTGGGCCTGAGCCGGAGCGCCCTGTACCGACGCCTGCAACGTTTCGGGTTGTAGCCAGTGTGGCGGAGTTTCAAATCAAGATCGGACATGACGGCCGGGTGTTACTGCTGGCGCTGCTGGCGGGACTGCCGGGCGTGCTTGCGACCGGGATACTGTTGGCGGTGGGCGGCTTCCCTGGCCGGGCGCAATGGACGCTTGATCTATTTATCATCTGCTGCTGGATAGGATTCGCGGTGGCGGCGCGGGGACGCGTTGCCGGCCCGCTGCGCACGCTTGCGAATCTGCTGGAAGCGATGCGGGAAGGCGATTACTCGATCCGGGCGCGGGTGGAGGATCCGCGGGAGCCACTGGGCGAAGTGATGCAGCAGGTGAACGCGATGGCGGCTACGCTGCGCGACCAGCGGCTAGGTGCGGTAGAAGCGACTGCCCTGTTACGAAAGGTGATGGAGGAGATCGAGATTGCCGCCTTCGCTTTCGATCCGCAACAGACGCTGCGTTTGGTAAACCGGGCAGGTGAGCGGCTGTTAGGGCAGCCGGCAGAACGTTTGCTTGCTAAGAATGCCAGTTCGCTGGGGCTCGCCGAATATCTGGTCGGGGATACGGAGCAGACCATTCAGCGATCCTTTCCGGGCGGCAACGGGAGGTGGGGGATTCGTCGGAGCCAATTCCGGGAAGGCGGATTGCCCCATCAATTGCTGGTAATGACGGACCTGACACGGCCGTTGCGCGAAGAGGAACTACAGGCCTGGCAGCGGCTGGTGCGGGTGTTGGGACACGAGCTGAACAACTCGCTGACCCCGATCAAGTCGATTGCGCAAAGTCTGGAGCAGGTAGTGAAAGCAAATCCGCGGCCGGACGACTGGGCCGACGACATGGCGCGCGGCTTGAACGTGATTGCGACAAGGTCGGAATCGTTGAGCCGGTTCATGAGTTCCTATGCACGGCTGGCGAAGCTGCCACCGCCAAAATTTGGCGCGGTCGAAGTGAATGGGTTGATCCGACGCGTGAGCAATCTCGAAACCAGGATGGCGGTGTTCTTCGAAGAGTGCCCACCGTTGACGATACAGGGTGACAGCGACCAACTGGAACAGGTGCTGATTAATTTGGTGCGCAACGCCGTGGATGCGGCGCAAGAGACTTCGGGGCGGGTATTTGTGACGCACGGGCGAACCGCCTCCGGGGTCGAAATTGTCGTGCGGGACGAAGGGCCGGGCTTGGCGAATACGACCAATTTATTTGTGCCGTTCTTCACGACCAAGCGCGGGGGATCCGGGATCGGGCTAGTGTTGAGCCGGCAGATCGCGGAGGCGCATAACGGCAGCCTAACACTGCAGAACGCGAAAGACGGGCCGGGATGCGTAGCACGCTTAGTGATTCCGGTTTAACAAAGGACCGGCTGAGTCTGGTTAAATTGCAAGAGCCGGATCCTGTTTCGGTTTGGGTCGATGGTAACGAGAGCGCCCGATTCAAGTTGTGCCTCCGTCGCTTGTAAAGCTCGAACCACCAAATCGCCAATGGCCTTTGGAAGTCTATTTTGAGTGCGGACTTGAATGACGCGTGGGCCAAGCGCTTTCTGGTTGGCGAGGAGAGCGCCGAAGTTCATATCGATGGAAGCTTCACGCAGCAGAAATGGGTATTTCGATCTCCTCGACGGTTTTTCGTTATCCGATCGAGTATCATCTGTGAGTTACCTGTCTTCTAATCTCCTGTTGCCATTCCTGTTAGGCACAGGCGAGAGCAGAGGTGCTTTTTTCGGAGGCGTCGGCGTGATAGGAACTGCGGACCAGGGGGCCGGCTTCAACGTGGGCGAAGCCCATCTCCTGGCCGGCTTGTTTATAGCGGGCAAATTCTTCGGGTGAGATGTAGCGCAGGAGCGGAAGATGCTTCTGCGATGGGCGAAGATATTGGCCTAGCGTTAGGATATCGACATGCTGGGCGCGCAGATCGCGCATAACGGAGAGCACTTCGGATTCGAGTTCGCCCAAGCCGAGCATGAGACCGGACTTGGTTGGGATGTGGGGGCGAAGCTGCTTAGCGTAGCGCAGCATATCGAGCGAACGATGGTAACGGGCGCCCAAGCGCACCTGGCGATAAAGGCGCGGTACCGTTTCGGTGTTGTGATTCAGGACGTCGGGATGGGCGTTCATGACGATGTCCATGGCGGCGTGCGAGCCCTGGAAATCGGGGACAAGGACTTCGACCTTGCAGCCGGGGACTTGATTGCGAATGGCCTCGATGGTGAGCGCGAAGAGTTCGGCACCGCCATCTTTCCGATCGTCACGATTGACGCTGGTGATGACGGCATAGCGCAGGCCGAGAGCGGCACAAGCTTCGGCAACACGCCGCGGCTCGTCAAAATCAACAGGGAGAGGCGCACCCTTGCTGACGGCGCAAAAACCGCAGCGGCGCGTGCAGACGTTCCCGAGGATCATGAAAGTGGCGGTGCGGCGATTCCAGCATTCGCCGACGTTCGGGCAGGCGGCGCTTTCGCAAACGGTGTGGAGCTTGAGGCGCGTGACCAGACCTTTGAGTTCGCGATAATTTTCACCAACGGGCGCCGGAGCGCGCAACCATCTAGGGCGTTCGGGCTGTTGTAGGATGTTGACCAGCACTTCTTTCAGTGTAGTGCTGCCACTGTGTTGCGCTGTATTTTATCTGGGGTGATTGCATCTGTTCTGCTAGCGCCGCTGGCTGGCCTAATGAACACAATTGATTGGTTGCGCTTCTCAAGTACACGGGGGGAATTGCCCGTGCGGGGTACATCGCACGAGCAGACTGGATCCCGATGCAACCGCGTGGCTGTTATACGGCGACGGCAAAGGCGGTTCTCGAAGAACTGTGCTCGATGCCCATGAAGGATGACATGACGGGAGATTTGCCGATCTCGACGGAGACGGCGATCTCGATATTTTGCAGACCCCTTATGCCTGGGATACTCCTCGTCTCGATGTTTGGCTGAATAGTCGAGAGGGCCGGGAAGGCCGATCCAGCAATCGGCCGCAGATTGCCAATCCGGCCCACATACGCCGATAGCTTCAAATATTTAATTTTCAAAGAGCAGATTAAATCCAGTTGCCTGGCGGTTCCACTTCGATCCAAGGGCCGTCGACGCGATTGGCGTGCAGCGTGATGCGGCGCAGGTATTTCGCGAGTACAGCGTACCTGCGATCAATTTCGATCTCGCGGGATTCGCCTTCAAGTGATTGAGCACTGAGGCATTCGGTTAATTCCGCAGCGATGTGACCGGCGTCGGCGGGATTGGGTTCGACATCGTAGTCAGGTTCGATGACGACGCGGCCGATGCTGGGCGAAATGGGCTGGATGGAAGAAAGAGCGTCTTCAAGGAAATCTTCGAGGTCTGGATGCATAGGCGAGCGGCTACATTTCCCGGCGATTTTCGAGCGAGCGGGACATAGTGACTTCATCGGCGAATTCGAGATCGCTGCCGACCGGAATGCCCATGGCAATGCGAGTGATGCGGGGGCCGAGAGGTTTGAGGAGACGGGAGAGATAGACGGCGGTGGCTTCGCCTTCGACGGTGGGATTAGTGGCGAGAATGATCTCCTGAATTTCGCCGGCGTGCAGACGATCGACTAAGCCCTTGATGCGCAACTGTTCGGGGCCGATACCACGCAAAGGGGAAAGCGTGCCATGCAGGACGTGATAAACGCCGCGGAAGGAGTGCGTGGTTTCGATGGGGAGAATGTTGTGGGGCTCCTCAACGACGCAGATCAGGGTCTGTTCGCGGTGGGGGTCGCGGCAATAAAGGCAGAGATCGCTCTCGCTGATGTTGTTGCATTGCCGGCAGATCCCTAACTTGTCCTTGACATCGAGCACGGCCTGGGCGAGATTGGCAGCGTCTTCGCGAGAAGCGCGCAAGAGATGGAAGGCGATGCGCTGGGCTGATTTCTGACCGATGCCGGGGAGGCGTTTACATTCCTGAATGAGTCGTGCCAGCGGCTCAGCAAATTCTGCCATGCAGGTGGTTAGAACAGGCCGGGCGGCAGGCCGAGTCCGCCGAGCATGCCACCCATTTTGGACTGTGTTTCCTCATCGACTTTCTTAGCCGCGTCGTTGAATGAGGCGAGGACCATGTCCTGAAGCATTTCGACATCACCGGCTACCTCCGGGTCGATCTTAACGCCCAGGACGTTTTTCTGGCCGTCCATTTTGACGCTGACCATGCCACCGCCAGCGGAGCCTTCGACGCGAATGGCAGCAATCTGCTCCTGCATTTTTTCCTGCATCTGCTGCGCTTGTTTCATCATGGCCTGCATGTTGCCGGGCATCTTCATAGCATTGTCCTTGTCAGTGAGTTAGAGGTTGGCCTACTCATTCAAATTTCGCACGGTGCGCACCTGGGCATCGGGGAAGACCTCCTGGAAGCGCTTGACTCCGGGATGGGAAAGGGCGCGAGCGCGCAGTTCAGAATCATCAGAAGTGTTGGCCTGCGCGGGGCGGGGAGGTGCTGCCGAGAGATCGGCGCCGGCTTCGGTGCGAAGCTTGACAGGCTTACCGACCACTTGCGAAGCGATCGCCTGGAGCTTGGGTTCCTTCAGCGAAAGTAAGAGCATTTTGGGGGCGCGCAAGATGAGCTCGGAGTTTTGGAGAGTGATCTCGGATTGTGCTACGGCGTCGGCGGTGAAGGCAAGGCCGGCTTCGACAAGGGCCTGGTGAAGATCCTGTTTAAGATCACCGGCAGTCGCGGTTTTTTGCGGATTGGGCGGCTGCGGCGGATCGGGCAAAGGCACCGGAATTTTGGGAGCCTGCAATGCGGGCGGGCGAGGCACGGCAGCACGCACAGAGACAGCGGGCCCGGGCGGCGGAGGCGGTTTGAGAGCGACGGAGGAAGAAGAATTGCCGAGACCAGCGAGCGCCTCTTCGATCGACTGAATCTTGCCGGCTTGGACGAGCTTGATCAGGCCGAGTTCGAGGTGGAGGCGCGGTTGTAGCGAGGACTGAAGGTTCTTATAGAGATCGAGCGAGAGATTGAGGTAGCGGGTGAGGTCTTCTTCGCTGAAATTTTGCGAGAGCTCGACGAGCGCGAGTTGTTCGGGGTCGGTCGCGGCAATGAGGCGAGTGGGCTTGCCGGAAATTTTGGCGACCAAAAGGTTGCGCCAGAAGCGCGAGAGTTCACGGGAGAAATGCTGAAGGCTTTGGCCGTTGCGTTCGAGCTCGGCAACGATTTCGAGCATGCGGGCGGCGTCGGCCGAATAAACGGCTTCGGCGACGGCGCGGAGAGACTCGGCGCCAAAGAGACCGAGGAGAGCGCGGATGTCTTCGACGCGCAACGTTTTGCCGCAGCAGGCAATCGCCTGATCCAGGGCCGAGAGGGAGTCGCGTACGCTGCCCTCACCGGCTTGCGCAACGACGGACAAGACCTCTTCAGGCGCATCGATGCCTTCCTGCGCCGCGATAAACCGCATCCGATTAACGATTTCGGCGAAATCGACTGAGCGAAAAGTGAAGTGCTGGCAGCGGGAGGCGATGGTGTTTGGAATCTCGTAGGCTTCGGTGGTGCAAAGGATGAAAACGACCCACTCGGGCGGCTCCTCCAGAGTTTTGAGCAGCGCGTTAAAGGCCTCTTTGGTGATCTGATGAGCTTCGTCGACGATGAAGACTTTATAGCGGTCGCGGGCCGGATGGTAACGGACGTTCTCGCGAATTTCGCGCATTTCATTGATGCCACGGTTAGAGGCGGCGTCGATTTCGATGACATCGACGGAGTTACCGGCGGCAATTTCGGTGCAACTCGAGCAGATGCCGCAGGGAGCGGCGGTTGGGCCATGAATGCAATTGAGGCACCGGGCGAGGATCCGAGCTACGGTAGTCTTACCGGTGCCACGCTGACCGGAAAAGATGTAGCCGTGAGCAATGCGATGCCCTTCAATGGCGTTAGTGAGTGTTTTCTGAACGTGCTCCTGGCCGATGAGTTCAGAAAAGTTTTGGGGACGATACTTCCTGGCAATTACCTGGTACATGGGGCCTGATACATGAAAGGTGCTCGAGAGGGCCGGGGGAATGAATGCAATTGCCAGACCCCGGGTGATCCGCGGCACACAAGCTAAACCGCTACCGTTGCTTCCTTCCGGACCTGGCGGGGTTTACGACCGCCCATTGCACGAAGCCCGGAGCCTGACAACCCATCATGTTAGCATCCGGTCTACTTGCGACCGCTCAAGACGGCCTGGAGTTTTTCGCCGAAGAGGGTGTTGGTTTGATGAGGCTCCTGAGGCTTACGCGCAGGGGGAGGAGCGGCAGGTATGCCGGGTGCGCCCGGCATAGGTGAGGGAGTCTCGGGGTGCGACGGCAGAGGCTGCGGAGCGGGGGCGGCAGAGGGCTCACGCGCAGCGGCAGGGGGTTCAGGTGCGGGGGGATCCCAGGTGGCGTCAGTACCTGGCGCGTCGACTGGAACGGTGTTCGACAGATAGCGATTCTTGTGGAGGAGGACGCGCTCGAGCGAAGGAACCCAGGGAGTAAATTCGGCAGTGCCATAGCTATCCCGCTTCAAGATGGCGCGGGCGGCGTTCATTTTGGAATCGAGATTGTCCAGGTGATGAAGCAGAATCGCCTCCGGGAAAAGCGGGACTTTGGGGGAACCGAATTCGAGCTCGCCGTGGTGGCTCGTGATCAGATGTTCAACGAGAGTACGCAGCCTGGGCGGGAAATCGGGATGGCCTTCGAGCTTGTTCGCAACCAGACGCAAGCCAAGGACGATATGGCCGAGAAGCTGGCCTTCCGCACTATAGCCGAAGCTGCGCGCGTAAGTGAGTTCTTCCAGTTTTCCGATGTCATGGAGGATGATGCCAGTGAGCAGGAGGTCGCGATCAACCTCTGGATAATGGCCGGCAAGCAACTGGCTTAGCGTGCAGAGAGAAAGAACGTGTTCAAGGAGCCCACTGCGGCAGGCGTGATGAATGCTTTTGGCAGCGGGAGCGATCTTATATCGACTGGCGATCCCTTCATCAGCGAAGATCGACGTGAGCAGGGAGCGTAGGTGAGGGTTACCCAGTCCCGAGATGATGCTTTGAAGTTCGGCGAACATTTCGTCGGGATTTCGGTCGGAGCAGGGGAAATAGTCAGCGAAATCGACTTCGTGATCGTCGAGACGGCGCAGGCGATGAATAACGAACTGCGAGCGGTTGTTATAGAGCTGCGGCAGACCTTTGACTTTGACGAAGTGATCGCGCTCGAAAGTGTCGATGATTTCGGCGACGTTGTCCCACATCTTGGCTTCAATTTCGCCGGTCCGATCAGCGAGATGGAGAGAGAGATAGGGTTCGCCGGATTTCTTTTGCCGAATCTCTTTTGAGAGGACAAGGAACTGGGCGGTGACGACCTCGTTCGGGACGAGGTTGTCGATAAAAGGCGACTTCATAGTATTCAGCAAATGTCAGCAATCAGCATTCAGCTGTCGCTAACGGGAACTGCTCTTTCCGGTGACGGTGGTTTCAGTTCCGGGAATGGGGATGAGGCCCAAGAGGCGTTTGTGGCGTGTTTTCTGCTCCACTTCGGCTTTGGTGACGGTTTCCGGTTTTAACTGAGCAACTTCCTGCCACTTAGTATCTTTGCCGGGGGCGGCGCCGGTATCAACAAAGCCGGGTTTGATTTGCAAGAAGGCTTGCTTGCGGAGATCAGTAAGGTATTCGCGAACTTTGGGTTGCATCTTCGGGCCATAGAGCTGGTTTTCAATATCTTGTTTCACATCGGCGAGCGGGGCGAGACCGGCCTTAGTGTGATCATCGACGCGAAAGATGTCGTAACCGGTCGCCAACTTGATGGGCGGGGTGACGTAGCCTTTCGGTTTGGTCCAGACTGCGGCGGCGATTTCAGGACTCATTTCGTCCTTCTTGTAGCCGGCGAGCACGCCGCCATCCTTGGCGGTAGCGGCATCGGAGTTATCACGCGCAAGATCGGAGAAGCGCTCGCCGCGCGAGGCGTCGCTCGATATCTGCTTGGCTTTTTTCTCGGCAGCTGCGATGCCGGCGGCGTCCTTGCCTTCTATCGAGATGAGAATTTCGCTGAGATAGACCTTTTCTTCGCGGACAAACTCCGATTTATGCGCGTCGTAATAAGCCTGAATTTCCTGATCGGTGATGTTTATTTTTCGGCCGACTTCCTGACCAACGACTTCGCGCGTGAGGATTTGATTTTTGGTCTCGCTAATGAAGTCCTCATAGCTCATGCCGGAGCCCTGTCTCACGTATTCGTGAAATTTGTCGGTGTCGACGATGCCGGACTGCCGCTGCAAGTTGGCGACGTATTTACTGAGCTCGGAATCGACGTTGATGTTGAGCTCTTTCCCCTTTTGTACGAGAAGGAGTTCGTCGATGCGGCCGCGCAGTACATCTTTTTCCTGATGAGCGAGTTCCTGATTGAACTGCGAGCCGGTAACACCTTGCGCCTTCAACTGAGCCGGGAGCTCTTTGGTGTAGCGTTCGATTTCGTCCTGGCTGACGATGTCACCGTTCACTTTGGCGACGATCTGATCGACAATCTTGGGGGTCTCCTTGGGATTATCGGCGGCGGCAAAGCAAACAGAGGCGAATGCTAAGCCGACGAGGAAGGCAGCTTTCATAGGTTTCTTTCATTATGGCAACAACCCACAGGCTATGAAACAGGCGGTACCACACTTCTAATTGGGACGTCACCCGGGAGCGAACCGGTTTCAGCGTATTGAGGACGGCCGAGAAGAAAGAGTCAGGCGGCACGTTGGGTATCTCCTTCGATTTCGGGTTTCAGAGGGGTGGTGGAGGGGGTTGTTTGGGGCGCTTCGGCGGGAGTTGAAAAAACGAACTCATTGTTGTTCAAGGCCGCTGCGCTATTACTTAAGGCCGCGGCGCCGGCCGGTGCTGGCTGGGTCCGCTCTCTGCCGACGGCGGCTTCGCTGGTTGTGCGGTCTTTCTGCAGCTGGCGCAGTTCGGCGGATTCCTTTTCGTAGCGGCGATGCAGGCGCGATTCCTGCAATTGCAGGTTGCGCAGCTGCTTTTCGTACTTGAGATGGGTATCGAGTTCAATGAGCGCTTTGCGGAGCGTGATTTCTTCCTCGGCATGGGCTTCGGCGAATTCGTAGCGGCCTTTGGCGTAGATGGCGGACTCCAGGCCGGGGATGCGGCTGAGACGCCATTGCGTGTCGGCGAGCGATTGCACGAGTTCGGATTCGCGCAGGCCCACCGGCGAGTATTCGCGTTGGTAGGCGGCGAGGTGACCGCGATAGGCGTCGGCATCATCGCTGGGCAGCAGAACGGTGCGGCCGGTCAGCGCAGTTTTGACAGCGTTCATGGAGGCGATGCGTTTGCCTTGTTCGGTGCGCGGGCCGCCTTTGGCGAGGCGTTCGACTTCGAACTTGAGCTGGTTGCGCTGAAGCTTCATCTCGTTCACCTGTTTCTGCGCGTCGCGGACTCTTTGTTCGGCTTCGCTGAATCGCATGGGCGTTTTTTCCTTCCGGGTATAGAAAAGCCCGGGAAGCGCTGAGCAACGCTTTCCGGGCCTGCTGGAAAATAGCATGCGCAAAGGCCAAAGCGGCTTTCGCCTAGAGGCGAAAACGCCGCTTAAGTCTTGTGGAATGTGTAAGCAAAGAAAATTATTGAAAGCTGTGACCGACTTTTGGGTTGCTCCGGCTGCGTTTGGGGCTTTCAGGGGAATAAGAGGGCGGCAATGCTTTTGGATGTCGATCTTGCCGTTTATCATTCGACGTATCAGTGAAGACGTTCAAAACGAAAGACGTTCAAAGGCAGAAGAAGGGGAAAGATCGTGGCACCGAGCAGCTATGCAGAAAAGAATAAGAACAAAACGCTGCTGCGATCTGCGGTCGTGGTGGTATTGCTTATTTCGTTCGTTCTAGGGCCGCAGCAGCCGGTCGAAATACCTGCTTGCCCGATTCAACGTGCGGAGACTCTGGCAAGACAGTATTACGACGCGATTCGACTCGTATATCAACTGGAACGACGGATTAAGGAACTACAAAACGAAGAGACCGTAGGGCAGAGGCTGGAAGACGAGGTTACCTCTTTGACAGCAAAATCGAGAAAGCCCCGAGCCGTTGGAATAGCTGGTTGTTCCGAATTGAAAACGGTTGCGGGCAAAGGGCCGGTATTCCCCCGAAGCTCGTCCTGAACACTGAAGCGACAAGTTCAGCAGCCGGCTCATTCGTGAACAAGGGCCACAGGTCCCCATTTTCACCGGCCCGTAACGTTCGGATGCGAATCTTTTAGGGTAGTTTCGAAGCTAATCCTCCACAGAATGTGCATACGGCTCTCTCTAGATCCCGCGAAGATGGTGACTAGAACAGGTACTCGGGCGATCGCTCGCAGTGCGCTACTTTTCCTAATTTTTCTTTTTGCTGTTACGTTGAGACTCGCGGCTCAAGTCGCACAGGCTTCATTGACGGGTACGGTGACGGATCCGCAAGGGAACCGAGTACCCGGGGCCGTGGTCTTAGCAACACAGAGCGGCAGCGGTTTGACGCGAGTAACGTCCACTAACTCGCAAGGAACTTATTTGCTTAACCATCTACTTGCGGGCACTTATAGGGTTTCGTTCACAAAACAAGGCTTTGAAGAGTTCACAGCGGCGCGGGTGGAAGCGGAAGTCGGGCGAACCGAGACAGTAAATTCGACGTTGCGATTGACCAATGGAACGGCTACCCAGACGACAGTGAATGAGGCATTTGTGCAATTGGACAAGAGCGACGCAGCGGTGGGAACGGCCATCGAGCGGGCGCAATCACAAGAATTACCATTGAACGGCCGGAACTGGGCGAGCCTAACGGCGCTAAGTCCGGGGGCGATTGATAACGGCGCCAACGACCAGCGAACGGTCCGCTTCGCCGGTCACGGGTTGGACGATAACAACATCACTTTGGATGGCGTGGATTCGACAGCCATTTATAACCAGGAACAGAGGGAATATGTGCGATTGACAATTCCGCTGGAATCGATCAGCGAGTTTCAATCGCAGTCCCAAAATTTCGACGCAGACATGGAAGGTGGAACGGCAGGGGGCCAAGTGGCGGTGGCAACACCGTCGGGCACGAACGTTTTCCATGGAGATGTGTTTGATTTTTTCCGGAATGACGCGCTGGATTCGCGCTCGCCTTTCGACCGTGGGTCGCCCGACCCTTTTCTGCTAAATCAATTCGGGGGTAATTTGGGCGGTCCAATTGTGCAGGACAAAACATTTTTCTACGTGAACTACGAGGGGTTGCGGCAGAGACTGGGGCAGCCACAGATCGGGCTGGTTCCGAGTCCTTCGTTTTTTGCGCAGTTGGAAGCAACCTCGCCGGCGCTGCAGCCATTGCTCTCCGCGTTTCCGCACGGAATATCTCCAACAATCGACCCCAACGTATGGAACTACAACGTAGAGGCGAAGCAGGTCGACAACGAAGATGCGGGCATGATCCGTATCGACCAGCATTTTTCAGACAAGACAACGGCGTTTCTACGTTTCAATATGGATCACGCAGTAGACTCGGTGCCCACTGGCGCGTTGAATGCAACGGCCACAGCGGACACATATTTTCGAAACGGGGTAGTGGACCTGCTGCATGTGTTTTCGGCGACGTTGGTTAACGATGCGAAATTCGGCGTCAATCAGCAGATTTATCACTCGGCGAATGTCTCACCGAGCCCACTGAGCGTAACGGTCTCGCAATTCAGTCCGATAACCGGGAGTTCAAGTTCGGATGCAGCAGCTAAGACGTTTTCGAATCTGGACGACTTGTCGTGGGTGAAAGGCAAACACATCCTGAAGTTTGGGTATGAGATTCGCTGGATTCAGATGAACCAGGGAAGTTCTCAGAGCGGAACGATTACTTACGATTCGCCTGCGCTCCTCGCGGCGAATAAGGCTGATAACGCCACTTATATATCGGAGTTACCGCTAAGTCGATTGCGTAAGACGCAGTACTGGGGCTACATTCAGGATGAATATAAAGCGACCAGTAACTTAACCATCAATATTGGTGTGCGGTATAACTTCTTCAATGTGTTCCATGAGGTAGATAACAAGGCAATTCCATTTGATTTCGCAAGCTGCGGAGCAGGAGGCTATTGTCCAAGGGGGAGTGACTTCAGTTTTCCGAGACACAACGATTTCGATCCACGAGTGGGAGTAGCGTGGGCGTTCGGCAAGATGGTGTTGCGCGCAGGCGGCGGTATTTATCATAGCGACGGCCAGGAAGACGACCAGAACTTACCGATTTCAAACGACTACACAAGATATTCGTTGACGGCGGCCGGATCGCCCGGTTTGTCATATCCACTGAGTCCGTTTCTCGCGGCAACGGCGGGTGTGGTGTCTCCCCGGCTGCTCGACAGGAACAGAAAAGATATGTATGTATCTGCCTGGACGGCTTCTCTTCAACAGGAACTGGGGAAGGGTCTGGTGGGAACAGCGACTTACCTGGGAAATAAAGGCACTAACCTGTTAACAACCACGTATGTGAACGTGCTCGACCCGGCGACGGGCTTGCGACCTTATCCGGCCTTTGGCGTGGTGGCGTGGCGGGGCAATACGAGTAACAGTACATTCCATGCACTTCAATACAATGTGCGGAGAGCGTTCAACCATGGCTGGCTACTGTCCGCGAATTACATGTGGTCGCACTCGATCAATGATGGCGGTATCGGGGGCGGGGAATCGGACACGATACAAGATGTATTTTGCCGGGCTTGCGACAAGGCGGATAGCGACTTCGATGTTCGGCAAGTTTTTAATATGTCGGCGGTGTTCCAACTGCCGTTTGGAGCGGGGCGGCGTTTCCTGAGCTCGCCGGGAATAGCACGTACGGTGCTGGGTGGTTGGGAACTAAGCAGTGTTGGCACGGCAAGAACGGGTTTGCCAGTGAACGTGACGGTGAACCGCTCCAACTCATCGGTGCCAGGCGGCTATAGCGTGGCAAGTTCAGAGCGGCCCGACTATAATCCTGGGGCGCCGTTAGCGCCTGTGATGCAGAACCCGACTGACTGGATTAATGCGGCGGCTTTTTCTGTGCCTATGAATGGGACCTTCGGAAATTTAGGTCGTAATGCGATGTCGGGCCCGGGATTGTGGCAAGCGGACGTGGCTTTAGCGAAGCGGATGGCGGTGACGGAACAAATCGGCATTCAGTTCCGCGCAGAAGTATTCAATGTGTTCAATCGCGCGCAATATGGTCAGCCCAACGCGAATCTGTCAACGCCGGGAAACTTTGGGGTGATCACTACGACGGTCAACGAAGGGGCAACGGGAAGCGGGACGCCGAGGCAGATACAGCTGGGCGTGAGGATACTTTTTTAGTGTCTCTACTGGGAGGAAAAACCGGGACAACTCTGCGTTTGCCTGCCGGCTTGTGGCGCGGCAGAGTGCTGGTGTAAATGATTACTGGTGTTGGGCTGTCAAGGCCAAAGGCGCGGGACGTGTAACGCCCAGGATGCGGCAGTCGGCATCCACCATTTCATGCACCAAGTCTTGAAAGCTCGTCTTTGCGCGCCAGCCGAGTTCCTTAGCGGCCCTTGTTGCGTCTCCAAGGAGAATGTTGACTTCGGCTGGACGAAAAAGATCCGGATCCGTGACTACATACTTTTCGTAATCGAGCCCGACATAAGAGAACGCAATTTCCACAAATTCCCGAACGGAATGGGTTTCTCCAGTCGCGACAACGTAGTCGTCCGGCTCAGGTTGCTGCAGCATCAGCCACATGGCGTCTACGTATTCGCGTGCGTGTCCCCAATCGCGCTTGGCTTCCAGATTTCCTAAGCGTAAATTGTCCCTCTTTCCAGCGCGGATTCGCGCTATACCGGAAGAGATTTTGCGCGTCACGAATTCGTAGCCACGCCGCGGAGACTCGTGATTGAAGAGAATACCGCTGCTGGCGTGCATGCCGTAAGCTTCACGATAGTTGCGAGATAATTCGAAACCG
>DATAYL010000390.1:0-8426 GCA_036272575.1 Bryobacteraceae bacterium
GCCAAGGACAAAGCGGAGCACGTGCTAGACGACTTCCTCAAGCACTTCCGGGAGCGCGGCACGTAGCGCTCCGCGTGATCGCCATGCGTTGTGTTTACAAGGGCCCCGCGTAGTTTCCGGATTGCGCCTGGATCACGGGCAATCCAGAAATTGGCCGTGCTCGTTCCCCACTGCTTCCAATGTCCGGATCGCCGACCATCCAGAACCTGAACCAAAGTGGTACCCGCGTTTTCGAGAAGCACGCTACTGACATGCGCGTTTAACGCGATCTTGAACTCTCAATGCACGGGATGCGCGTTTTACGCCCAAGTGGGTCGCACAGGTTTCTGATCGGTTAGTAAACGCTGTGGGACTACAGCGGACCGGGCGATCGCAAGAACTAGTTCTGTCCGGATTGCCGACCATCTAGGACCTATTCGTCGCGTTTCAATCTCTGAGCGGCGCTCTTCGCAGCTTTCGCGACACTACCGGGAACCGATAAAATGCCGGAGTGCTGCCTCCGAACGGGATCATTGAATGCTAAGAGCGCTACCTACACCGATCCTGCTTGACATCGCAATTTTGTTGACAGCCTTTTGCTGGCGCTTGCGATTCTTTATCGCTGATCGAAAGACCTATTTTTTCGCACCATTGGCGATTGCGTGTTTTGTCTGCCTGTTCGGGTACAGCGTCGAAAGTCTAGGTGCACCCGCATGGGCTGTGGTCGCAGCGCCGGTGCCGTTGGATATTCTGCTTCTTTGGTACGTAGGCATCGAGTGCTACCAGCAGGCACTCGCGTTGGACCCGATCACGCCGACGCATATGCCGCGAGGGAGACTCGTACGTGCTTCCGAGCTCTTATGGCGGCCCCGCGCCATCTCAGTGCTTGAAGATTGCGCGCAAGAACGCGACCCGGGCTCTCCAAGCTTGGCGAAGCCCATACCGTGCTGGCCGCTGTGAAAGTGGATTTGAATTGGGACTGGGCTGGCGCCGTGAAGGAGTACCAGCAAGCAATACGTTTGAACCCCGAATATCTAACCGCACATCATTGGTACGCCCTTCACCTCTCGCGGCTTGGTCGCCACGCTGAAGCTGAATCGGAGATTCAGAAAGCGCTTCAGCTTGGTCCCCTGTCGCTGATCATACAAACAGACGCCGCTGAAGTCTTTTACCGTGCTGGCGATTTGGCGGCTGCAACGAAGTATCTGGAGAAGACAGTCGAGCTTGACCCGAACTTCGCCGATGCTCACATGATCTGGCGCGAAGTCGACGAACAAAAGAAAGACTTCGCTCGCGCAATTGAGGACTTTGGTATTGCAGAGAAATTTTTCCCCGGGGCGCCAAATATCGTTGCTCTCGAAGGGCACGCATTCGCTTTGGCGGGACAACGGGGACGTGCTCTAAAGATTGCGCATGAGCTCGAGGACCTCGCGAAACGACCGTATGTCTCGGGTATAGTTATCGGAATCGTTTACTGCGGGCTGGCAATTCACGAGCTGCCATGACATGGTTAGACCGCCCCTACGAGTACCGTGACAAAGGATTGAACATCATTGCGGCCGATCCCTTATTTGAAAGGTTGCCGTGCCGATCAGCGATTCACGGCTCTCCTTTCGAGACTTCATTTTCCTGTTATTAAGGTCGCGGGATCCTCAGGACGAGTATTGAACCAATGATCCTTCGTAAGGTCCATCGGCGAAGCTCGGGCTAAATCTCAAGTCGTTTTTGAGTGCCCGACAAGTGACCCCCGGAAATCTGCAAGCCAAAGCAATGATAGCTGTGCTCGGCGGCCAGTCGGAGATCCGGCAAGAGCGCTCGCTTGTAGGTTTCATTCACAAGCGAAATAGGCGTGCCGTTGCGCGTGTAGACCACGGCACAATGCTCGAACAACGATTCCGGAATCACCATGGTCAAGCCCGTTATCATTGCATGTCCGCGCAAGTCTTTCTGCCATCCGACAGGAAGCGGGGACCACAACAGCCGCGCCGCAAGCGTTTTGCGGTGAGGCTCGAGAGGCTGGACGGCCTTACCGAAAGGCGTATCGGTGGTTTCCAGGAGCCGGTTCAGCTCCGGCGTCAAACGGCTTGGTACATACCAGTTATCGGCTTCCGAGAGGATGCGGTCACCACATCGAAGCCGGACCCTTCGATGCTTGACCAGTTCGTTTGGTGAGACGCGGAGCCAGTCGCGTTGTTCGAACTTTATCGGCTGGACGGAACCCTTCAGGACTTCGGCTACCACTTTCGGATCCGCCGCAAGGTGATGTCTGCGGCACCATTCTTCGAGCGCAAGTGTCGCGCTGCAACTTGCAAGAATCGTGGCATTCACGGTTTCGAGCAGCGCCATGACTTCTAGCCTGGCGAGATAAGTGTCAGGCCACTCGAGAATTCTGGCCAACGATGATGCGTAGCCTGAAGCTGCGAGGTGCAGTGCTTCGAGACGGCCTCGCGCGATGAGGTTCTGCGGTGAGGTAGGGGACGGGTCAGCCGCCTGGGCGTGTTGATCACTGATTGTTGTGCGCGGGCCGAGGCTATTTGGAAACCTGAACGGCGTGGGCCAGTTCCAGTTTTCGATCTGAGTAGTTAAATTCATGAGGGCTTCGGATACTCCTTATACGACCGGGTTCTGGTTCACGAATATCGGTGACCTGCACTCCCGTAACTGCTGTTCCTGCAGCGCCGTCATCCGAATACGCAACGTCGGGAGGCAAAACCCGTAAGCGCAAAGCAAAATTTTTTGGATTCGTAAGGGGCAGCCCATTTCCCGCTCCGATACGAAGGCAAATTTCCGTTACGGCTCTTCTCGGCTTACGTTCCGTTTCGAGTTGAGGGGAGTCCCGCACCTATCGCCAAGCCTTTCGGCCAACCCCAGCTAAGGCCCTGTCGATCTTGAACATGTTCTGCGAATCAGCAGATCATTTGGAAGATTCAGGAAGCGAGATTGCTAACGGCGACGATTTTATTGACAACGGCAAGCAGTTTGAAAGGGGCGTGCACGTTCCGTTTCAGCGTGAAAACGTCGTCCCTCGGATTACTCCCCATAAACGATAGATCCCTATCGGGAGTGCCAGGACAGGAAGGGCGGCAGACGTTCGAAGCGCTAGCGGCACTTTCGATAGGGGTCTTTTGAATTGACCCGGTTGCGTTTGCGGGGGCGCGGGCAGTTACCAGTATGGGTTTTCGAAGCTAACGGGATAGCCGAGAAGGAGTTTGCTGAGGCGAGCCGCTGCGTCGATTGATTGGTGAGGAGATTTTAGGATATGGGAGGGCAGGCGAAAGGGCGTGACGAGCACGCGGGATAGACACGTTTGAAAGGTGTCGACGGACGCAATCCTTGCTGGTGGACACACTTCACGCGTTTGATTTCCGGCGGTTTTGAATGTCAACGATGAGAGCATCGCTCCAGGAGGAATCAAGCAGAGATCTCTCTTCTGTGAGTGCGCGAAGAATCTGAGAAGCAGAGAGCCGTTCGATGACCATCATCGGTCCCGAACACTTGGGCAAGGCCAATTGCTTTTGGAAGGAGATTCCTTTACTGATCTGTCGGTCGCAGGGACGCCTTCTCCGATCAGTTTCCGGCACGGGGTGGATGCGGTGGCCGTTTCCTTCGCTCAGATCAATACCCAATAAAAGCGGAGAAAACCCGTACGAAAATTTGCCGTCGGATAAGAGTGACAACAGCGTGCCGTTACGACTCCAAAGAATGTTGAATGGCGCTTACGGGTTCTGCCTGCCGACGTTGCGTATTAGGATGACGGCGCTGCAGGGATAGAGCCACCGGAATGACGCCGATATTCGTGAATCAGAACCGGATCATACAAGGAGGTCCCGAAACCCTCATGAATTTAAGTACTCAGATCGAAAACTGGAATATGCCGATGCCGCTCACCTTTGTCAACAGCCCCATCCGGCATGCAACAAACAGTGGTGGTAGGCCACATGCGGCCGACCCGCGAAATGCGGCCGACCCGCCCGCCACCTCACCGCAGAACCTCATCTCACGAGGCAGGCTCGAACCCTTGCATTTCGTCCCTTTCCATGCCAATGGCACCGCTCCTGTAAGCCGCCGCGTGCTGGCGGGTGCCGGTGTGCATGAAAGTCTAGGCAAACACATCGTTTCCCACGAAATCCGCAATGTGCCCGCCGAGCGCCGGTCATATTGCGAACCCCACGTCCACGAGTGCGATGAGATCAACTTTCTTCTGTCGGACTCGCATTTGTCATACGAAATCCGCCTCGGGGACGAGGTCTTTGTGGTGAATGCACCAGCGACAATTCATATCCCTGCAGGAGTCGTTCACAGTGCTAATGTCATTGAAGGCAGCGGTTTCTATATCGCGATCGTCGACACGCCTAACTACAACGCCTCCGTCGGTTCGGGTACCGGAAAGTGCGACAGGTACAGCCAGTCGAACGAGGCCCTGCCATTATGAACGACGTCTTCTATGTCTTAAAAGGCGCGGAGACGACCTATGCGGCATTCAGCCGGCAGGTCAGCCGCCGCGCTCGTGCTCTCCCGGAATGCCGTGGCGAGGTAGTCGCTCTCCTGGCAGGCCACGGACCCGATTTCGTGGTTAATCTGTTCGCAATTTGGAAGGCTGGTGCGGTTCCTTTTCTTGTCTCAACGCGCGTGTCGTGGCAGATGGCAGCGGATTTGATGGATGCTGCCCAAGCCCGGATCCTTATCACCGACCAGCTTCAGTCCATTCCAAGCAATCAGCGCCGCCGTTTATGCATGATCTCAGCGGGATGCGAACGTGGAAACCACGTGGAACAATACGACACGACAGCTTTGGAACCACCCAACCTGGGCGCCGTCATATTCCATACCTCAGGCACTACATCCTCACCGAAACTCGTGCGATTCAGCCGCACCAGTCTGCTCACCTCTTTGTCTTTCGAAGACGCCGCATGGGATGGGCGCTGGACTGGCCGCGATGCGAGCCTCGGGTGGCTTCCCCTCTATCACGCCTTCGGCCTGATATCCGAGCTCCTCTACGCTTACCGCGTGAAAAGCCGGTACTATTTCTCGGAAGCGAGTCCCCGTGCGCTGCTGGCTAACCTCGAGCAGGAGCCCATCACCCTATTCTCGGCAGTCCCATGGATGCTCGAAAAGATCGTTGGCCTCCCCAAAGGACTCGCCGCCCTGGCCCGACTTCGATGGGTAGTCGCAGGCGGAGCAGTCACCAGCCCAGGACTTGGCGGCCAGCTCGTCGCAGCGGGTGTTCGCTTTATTCAGCAGTACGGAATGACCGAACTGGGAGCAACATTACGAGGCTCTCCGGGCGGTGATTGGCGGGAGTTGTTTCCGGTGATTTCCGCTCAGTACTGGAGCCTCGAAGCCGATACGGGACAGTTAATGATACATCGCGATTGTCCAATCTCCGGTGAACTGGCAACACGCGATACGTTTGATCGTGCACCTTCGGGCGCGCTCCGCTACCGGAACCGAGTCGATGACGTGCTCGTGCATGTGAACGGCGAAAAGAGCAATGCCCTGGCAATCGAACAAATGGTGCTGGCGCGCGCCAGTAGCGCGATTGATGAAATCGTTGTCTGCGGGTCGGGACGCCGCCGTCCAGCGTGCCTGGTGGTCTGGAAGCGCCACTCGCCGGCGACCGACGATTGCGCCGTATTGGGTTCGGCTATCGATGAGACCAACAAACAGCTCCCTCGCCATTCGCAATTGCAACACGAACTCGTATTGCCGCTCGCGCCTTCCGAACGCTTGCGCATCCCAGTCAATCCGAAGGGAGCAGTGATCCGGAAAGCTGTCGAAGAAATGTTTCGCGACGAGCTGGACCAAGTCTACCGCCATGCCGAGGCTCTGAAATCCGAAGCGGTCGCGAATGTATGTTTGGGTGCGGATTCCGGAGACTTCGCTGGAATGCAAGGAGGAATGAAATGGGCTTCGGCTTGAATGGATGTGTGGCGGTTGTCACAGGCGCCAGTCGAGGTCTTGGGCGTGTGTACGCACGTGCATTAGCAGCGGCAGGCGCCGCTGTCGCAGTTACTGGCAGATCAGCAAGCCACCTCCGCGAAACCGTGCAATTGATTGAAGCCGCTGGGGGCCAGGCGATTCCAGTTAGTTTTGACGTCGCGGATCCGGATGCTGTAGAGCGCGCTTTCAGTGAGATCGAGGCCCAGCTGGGGGCGGTGGACCTGCTGATTAACAACGCCGGCGTATCAGGTCCTACCGGCTACTCGTGGGATGTCGATCCTGATTCGTGGTGGCGCACTCTAGAGATTCACGTGCGTGGAACCTATCTGTGCTCGCGTGCCGTCCTGCCGGCAATGATCTTACGCGGCGGTGGTCGAATAATCAACATTGTCAGCCACGCCGGAGTCTTTCGCTGGCCGACAGCCTCGGCTTACTCGGTTTCGAAAGCTGCTGTTATCAAGCTCACCGAGAATCTCGCTGTTGAGCTCAAGCCACGTAACATTCACGTCTTTGCTTTCCATCCGGGTCTCGTCGACGGCGGCCTGACACACGCGGCCTTAGCAGAGGAGGTTTCGACCGACTCGCCGGCATATCGTGCAACGAAATGGGTTCGCGAACAGTACGAAGCTGGGCGCGCAGTCCCACCTGAGCTGGCACTCGACTCAATCCTTCTGCTCGCCTCCGGCGGCGCCGACGAGCTCTCAGGACGGTATCTCACCGTCTTTGACGATCTCGCCCGCCTCACAGCAACAGCAGATACCATTCGGCGCCACGATCTACTTACACTTCGGCTAAGAGAAGTTGCCGTATGATCTGTTCGGAAGGATAGGCGCGGTTCAGTGAAAATCTTGGCCAGCATGATGTCGCGGTCGTCGCGGCCAAATGGATCGTAAAGCAGCGAGGTCTCATCCGGAGAAACAGCGGACGCGGCTGGCCGGGCGGAACGAGCCTGCCCACTTGCGCGACTGGAGACGTCTGCCCGGTTGCGAATCGAAAAACGGATCGTGACCTGCAGCGTCCAGATTCCCCCACCTTCATCGCTCTTGAGTAGACGAGATATCGGCCGTAGGCGGACTCGAACGCTTCGAAGCCGCCTCCCCGAGTGACTGGAACAGCATGGCCCGCGGAGGCCGGGATCTTCCATATCTGGTCATCGGCCCGCGAGTGATAACGGCGCACAAACTGGCGCATCATCTTCCACCTGCTCAGCACGAAGGAACCGTATAACGAGAACGCATTCCATAAATGCGAGAAAGCGACCCTGGAGAGACGGAATCGCGCTTAAGGAAACAGGCCGCCCGACTCGGATTCAGATCGTCCCGGCTGTGAACACGTAACAGTTCCTTGGGAGTAGGCATTTCGACTGGAAACTGTTCTACCTGTACGTAAAACGCGCATCCCATCACTTGATGCTGTCGGCGCCCGGAGATTTCACAGCGCAGCAACGCCGAGTTTCCATCAAAGTGGATTGCGCGGACGTAACGGCGCTTTTCATTACTAATCCCAGGCTGCGACCAATTCTCGTCAAATCAAAGGTTGCGATCAAACACGAGGGTCTTCTGTGCAATTCGGTTGACGCGGAACTCTTGAGATCACCGAATTCCGTTTATAGTCCGGCAGCAGGCGATAGCGATGAGCAGCTTCAAATCTCCGACGTGCAACTTACGTCCAACCCGTTCGTGGGGCCGCGCCTCGCTGGGACCGCGGCGCCTGTGCCGTACCTGCCGAGGCCGTTGTAAACTAAACAGCCTGGGAGGCAAGTCGCCGGTTCTGCTTACACGCATCGAGTTAAGCCAACCGAAAAACTGCTTCCGCAGCAACGTTAGGTGGCCTCCAGTGATGGGTAGCTGAGGTGGATGCACATGGGACGAAAGGACCGAGAAGGCCTGAAAGGCTCAGCTCCTATTCCCGGGCTCTCTGAGGTTCTTAAAGAATCAAGCAACGGCGACCACGCGTCTTTCGACCGCCTTTTCACACTGATCTACAACGACTTCCGTGGCCTCGCGAAAAGCTATCTCGCCCGCGAAGCGCATGCTGACACACTGCAGGCCACGGCTTTAGTCAACGAAGCCTATCTCCGGCTTGCCGAACAGGCGCAAGTCGATTGGAAGAATCGCAGCCATCTGCTTGCGATCGGCGCCATCGCAATGCGACGCATCTTGGTGAATCATGCGATCGCCGCTAAACGCGACAAGCGAGGCGGCGCGGCAGCCAGAGTCACACTGACCGAGGATCTCATTGGCCCCGAGCAGAAACTTGACGTGCTCGCCGTGGATCAGGCTGTCGACGCCCTGGCGAAACTGAACCAGCGCCATGCCAAACTTGTCGAGTTACGTTTCTTTGGCGGCCTGAGTGTTCCCGAAGTGGCCACCGTTCTCGGCGTCAGCGTCAGCACCGTCGAGAAAGACTGGAGGTTCTGCAGTGCATGGCTCAAAAATGCGCTCCGGCCTTAACGCGATAACCGATCCAGCTGTCTATAAGCGAGTCTCGGAGCTTTTCTCGCAAGC
>DATAYL010000391.1:0-10191 GCA_036272575.1 Bryobacteraceae bacterium
CCCCCGAGTTCGATGACTGAGTAAGCCTCCGGATGAAGCTTTTCGACCGCAAGCGAGACGGCATGCACCTCCTGCACGAATTTCGCGCCGATCATGTCGGCGATAGTGCCGCCTCCCGAGCCGGTGATGAAGATGCGCGTATTTGCAGGAGAGATTCCCGTGTCGGTTTCCATGCGCCGCAAGAATTCCAGCACCTTTTCCGGTTGCCGTGTTTCGTGGCGCTGATAATCCTGCCAAATAATCGCGTCGTTCGCCTCATCGACCACAACCGCCTTCACGGTCGTGGAACCAACGCCCAAACCAACCAAGAGTTGCTGCATTGCTTGTCCTTACCGCTACGCGGCATGTCGAGGAGACACAAACACTCGTTTGCGGCGCCGGTACGTGAAGTCCTTATCCATGAGATCGCCGACATGAAACGCAAACTGCGCGGCCGTTCCCGCTATCCCGCTACGGTGCGGGATCTTATATAGCGCTTTCCGCAGCTTCGGATGTTCGGCAACATATTCGCGTATGTCTTCGAGAGCTTTGCCCGTTTCAACCAACACGTTCTCGAACTCGGCCCGCGCCTTAGCCTTTGCTTCCGCAAGCGCCATCTGCACGCGACTGTGCGCGTTCACTTCCCCTTCGCCCGACGTCTCAAAGGGAAGGAAGATCATGTCCTTGAAAGAATTGACCACTCGCGACTGAACTCAGTCCGATTGGGTGGACGGCATGCAGCCGAACGGCTTCAGCGCCAGCACCATATGGCACAAGTGGTTGACCTGTAATACACGTTCTTGCCAACCTCCATGTACCCCGCCCCTCCGCGAGCGAGTTGATGATAGAACGGATGCGCGAGTCGCGATAGCTCCTTCTGTGGAACGAGATGATGAGCGGTATCGCCCATGTGCCTGATGGTGCGGTGATAGAAGTACGTCCACATTGCGCCGCCCGCGCTGAGACCGCCGGTCTTTTTAAATAACTTCCATTCATTAGCGAACTGCTTTTTCAATTCCCACCACTTCGGATCGCGATACGGCGCCTCCGCCTCTGCGCGCGCCTTGGCGCCGGCCTTCGCCACATCCATCAGGTAAGCGATCCAGGTGGCAATCGGCTCCACCAGTACCTGAGCGCCTTCCTTTTCGAGAAACGCGAACATGTTGAAGTTTCCGTCGCCCTCCGTCGTTTGAGCCCAGAACTCACCGGTGATTTTGATAACAGGCTTCACACGCAGGTGATCCACTTCGATCGCGTTGAGGCGGTCGCGGCAGGCGTGCAGGGCCTCGATATATTCCTTGCCGTATAAGTTGTGCGCGATCTTCCCGAGCGTACAGCTGATTCCTTCGACTTTCTTGTGTTTCTCCAGATAAGACACTGCCCAGCGCGGAGCGGCATCCTTCACATACCAGCGCTTGCGATCACGCAACGTATCGGTGAGCGTCTTAACCGCCTCCTGAATGACGCGATCGGTTTCACCCTTGTTGCTCTCAAATGGACGGATCTGGTACACCAGCTCGTTAATAACATCTCCCAGGTTGAGCGCGTTCAACATGCCCATGCCCGAAATCCACGGAAAACTTCAGGCCGGGTTCGCCACTGGCAGCTTTTATCCCATCGGTTTGCTGAAACAGTAAGACGCGAAACCCGTCGAAGCCAGCATTCTGCAGGGCAAAGCGGTACTCTGCTTCATACATGCCGAAGCGACAGGGACAACAAGATCCTGCGGTGAAGAAGACGTAATTGTCGATGATCTGCTGACGCGTTAGCCCCTCTTGTTCCAACCTTTGCAGATATCGCACCAGATTGCCGACGGTGAAGTAAGTGGGGTTGCACTGGCCGTTGTTACCGAATTCCTTGCCTGCTTGGAAGTCGGCGACCACCGGAGCCGGAATGTTTTCACACTTATAACCGCTTCCACGAAATACGGCCTTAATCATCTCTTCGTGTTTCCAAGTTAAGCCGCCAAAAAGAATCGTGACGTAATCACGCTCAGGTCCTGTGAACGCGCGCTCCACCGGTTTTTGAACTCTCGCATGCGGGCTAGCCCGGCTTCTGCGCGAAGGCGGCCTCGCTCAGCGTCAATGCGGGCCTGTATTTCTCTTTCGAAATCTGTCTGGACAATTTCATTGGTAGTGGTTGGTATTCAGTTTTCCTTTCGATGGACCGATAGTAGGTGGACAGGCGGCTATACCTGTCCGTTCATTCCCTGGAATCCGTGTGCAAGCTGTTTGAAAAAAAACTTGATGGCGCGCTGGTCGTTATAGCACCAGCCCAGAATGTGATTCAGCGTCGAAAAACAGTGTGTTTGGCAGCTTTTCTTCTGCTCATCCAGTTGCTTCGTTTCAAACTTGTGATGGCCGACCGTGCCCCAGTCATAAGTGGCGGTGTACATCGGGAAACACGGCGCCAATGTTCCATCTACGCGAATGATGATCGAGTTCTGGCCCGCGCGGCAGTTCCAGGCAAAGTGATTCCCTTTCATGAAATCGACCATTTGCCACAGCCCCGTATTCGAGTTGACCATTTTGTAGCCGGCATCCTGTTTTACAGCGAGCCACTGGATGGTCTTTTCAACTGCGGGCCAGTCTTCCTTCGTGATGTACGTCACGTTGTCGCTCGCGTGTTTGCAATGCTCGTCCTGCTCCAGCAGCGGAGATTCATTGATGTGATAATCCGTGGCGATGCCGCAATCATGAGCAATCTCAGTAAGCTGACGCACGTCGTCTAAGTTATTGCGGCATGTGTTTATGTTGAGGAACACCGAGTATCCGTACGAATACTGCTTTCGGATTAAGTAATAGAACTGTTTATGAATAGGGACAAGCGCCTTCGGAAGCCCTGGCTTAATGGAGACCGCATCCACAGCGATATTAAAGGTCGAAATACCCGCGTCAGCGAGCTTGTCGATCACATTTGTGCGAAGCAGCCGGGCATTGGTCGGCAGATAGATCCAGAAGTTCTTCTTCGCCGCATAGTAAGTGATGCGGTGAATGAAATCGGGCCGCAATAACGGCTCGCCGCCCATGTAGGCCAGCACGCGGCAACCCGTATCGTGGAGCCAATCGACCGACCGCTTGGCCGCGTCTTCGCTCATGCCTTTTACTTTGTTGTCGAAAGCCCAGCAATAGTGGCAATCCAGGTTGCACTTAAACTCAGTGAACAGGTAAGCGATTAACGGATGGAAGTCACCGGCAGTCAAACGGGATCGAATGTAAGGGAAGAGCCATCCCTGCATCGCGTGATAGATCTGTCCCGGTGTCCATCGGCGCTTTTGCGGTGGTGTCGATCCGTCGTTCTCATTAACAGGGCTGAGCAACTCGGGCCGTTGAGGAAAAACGGGATCGGGAAAGTGTTGCAATTCGCCGTCGGCTGCAACTGGGCTCTCGGCGTGGAAGGCTTGGTCAATAATTCGTGTAACGGCACATCGAGCCGGAAACTCGGCGCGGGCTGGCCCGACGGTTGAACGCTTTGGGTGCTCATAGATTTCAGTCATCCTCATCAAAGTCTTCGCAGCACAGGACTCCTGCGCTTATTCACAGGGCATCGGGCTCCCGATCTCGCAGGCCGAGTATTGCCGAGTCCTTATTTGCAGTAGATTCCCGTTTGCGAATTGGCAACTGTGTGACGAAATCCGCAGGCTCGAAATCTGTGTGAACTAGCGCAAGGTCGATCCTGCGACATGGTGGTTGTGAGATCAATTGCTGTTGCATCTTCCGAACTCGATGCGTTCTGCTCGGTTCTTCACCCTTGCATGTCAGCCCAGAAAACCTTAGAACTGAACAGGCAATCGCGCAGAGTTTGGATTGGCTTCTTTCTACATGCGTTGAGATACTTTGGCGTGGCAAAGGTTTCGCGAGTTTCGCGATTTTTGGCGGTCTGTCGCTTTTACGAGTTTTCCTAACCGCGTTCCTGATTGTGGCACGCAGATGAAGGGCCCGTGAGCATTTCCTCATGCCGGTGCCACCTCCGAGGAAGCGCTCCGCGATTTCAGTCTCAGTCTCGCGACAAGGGACCGCAGTTTCTTTCGCGCCCGGTGTCGACGACTCTTCACGGCAGGCAACGATAGACCCGATTTCCGTCCGGCTTCTTTCCGCGAGAGGCCATGCAAATCGCACAACTCTACGACAGATCGATACGACTGTGGCAGACCCGACACTGCGTGCCGAACAAGAATGTCGCGCTCCTTTGCTTGATAAGTATCCTTCGGTAAGTTGACCAGATAACCTCCACCCGGCGATCGAAATTCCCCAGGCTGTTGGTCACGGTCGAACAGCTTAGTGGTCCTCTTTTTAAGGCTAAGGGGCCGGCAGACGATTGGAAAACCCTAGGGCGGGGCTCCGCGACTCACTCTTTCGGAGGGATCCCGATTTCAAACTTCGGAATTGTATCCCCTCGTTCGGCAATATTCCATTCGACGAGAAGTGTTGGCACCTCAATGTGAGCCAGCATCCCACCGCGGCCTAGACGTCCCAACAAATCGTGGAGGATTTGCCTGCGGAATGCGCTGCAGTATCTCATTCGAGATCGGAATCGGGTCTACGGCAACGAAGTTCGTTGAGAATCACATCACTGCATCTGGAAGAAGTACTCACGGCACCTCGTAGTCCTGGGCAGAATCCGTACGCCGAACGCCTGATCGGCTCCATACGAAGAGACCGCTTAACCGATCTCGTGATTCTGAACCTCATGCATCTCAAGAAGACTCTGGCTGCGTATTTCGTTTACTAGCACGGATCGAGAACCTATTTGGGCTCGACAACCCTTCAATACAACCGACCCTTGCACTATCCGTTGTGAGCCTTCGCCAATTCTCCGGAGTTCGCCCAAATGTTTGTACCGGAGGCGCGCTCTTCAGCTTTAAATCGGAACTTGTTAATGCGCAGGCTTCTGATCCTCGACTCGAGTGTAGACCGCGGAATGCCAAGCTTGACTGCCGCCCCGGAAGGACCAAAAATTCTGCCCCGGCTCTCCTCCAGTGCGGCTTCAATCATTTCTTTTTCCTGGCTGACGAGGGCCTGTGTAAGAGCGATGGAAGTTTCGGGTACTTCTATTGCCTCGTGGTGGATCCAGCCCTCGTCAACCGAGAATGTCTCTCGATCGCGCAGAATCACTGACCTCTCGATCACGTTCTGCAATTCGCGGATGTTCCCCGGCCAATGGTATGCCTGAAGCAAGTCCAGCGTCCTCGTCTCGACGTTCCTGATCTTCTTCCCGGCTGTGGTCGCGTAACGCTCAATGAAGTATTTAGCTAATAAGGGGATATCGTCAATGCGCTCGCGAAGTGACGGGACGCGGACCGGAAATACGTTCAGTCTGTAAACAAGTCCAGCCGAAACGTGCCAGCCTCCACAGCGGCTTTCAGGTCGCGGTTCGTAGCGGCTATGACTCGCACGTCCACGGATATCGGTTGGCTTCCCCCGACGCGTTCAAATTCGCGCTCTTGAAGCACGCGCAGCAACGCGATCTGCGTGTCAGCCGGAATATCGCCGATCTCGTCGAGAAAAATCGTGCCGCTGTTGGCCAGTTCAAACCGGCCCAGACGTCGTTCAGTCGCCCGGGTAAACGCCCCTTTTTCATGACCGAAAAGTTCCGATGCGATCAGCGATGTTGGAATCGCGGCGCAGTTGACGCGGATAAATGGGCGGCTCGCGCGGCGAGAGCGCTTATGTATGGCACGGGCCACCAATTCTTTACCGGTGCCGCTCTCGCCGGTGACGAGAACGGTGGAGTCGGTCGGCGCAACTCTCGCCACATGGCCCAGCGTGCGTACCAGCTCTTTCGACGAACCAACAATCTCTTCGAACATGCCGCCGTTGAGGATCTCATCTTCGAGGTAAACTCTTTCGCACGCGCGTTGCTCCTTGAGGGTGGCGATTTGGCGATATGCGAGTGCGTTCTCGACGGCCATAGTTATCTGACTTGCGACTTGCCGTAGAAATGCGATATCGGCTTCATCGAAGGCACCTTCCTTTAGGCTGGCGAGTGTTAGAACACCGCAGCCGCGGTCGCGCCTGACCAGTGGAAAGTGGCACAGCGATTTGAAGCCTTCCGCAAGCGCTACAGCGTGGGTCTGCAATTCGGTCGCTGCGAGATTCAGGGGCTCGGCGCTGTTGGTCAGCTTCGATACCCAGGCTGCTTCCTCACTGAAGTTCAGATGCCTGTTCATTAAGCGTCCCCCGTTTTCGGGATAGTCGAGCGCACACTCTCGAAAGACGCAGGGATGTTCCGGATCCAGCAAGGCAATACTTGCTGCATCGCACCCCATGGCGCGCCGGATGCAGGCTAGAAGTTCGTAGAGCAACTCGCTGACGTCGAAATTAGAGATCATACGGTTCGTGAGGTCGAGTAGAAGTTTCAGGCGTCTTTGCGCAAGCCGCAAATGCTGAAAACTGCTCGCTTCCCCAATCGCGTGAGCGAATTGAGGCGAGCTCGTCCTCGCGCTTCCGTTGCCTGAATCACGGCAAGGTAACGCATTTGCTTCGGGTTCGCGACTGCTGTGTAGCGAATGGATTGAAATTCCGTTCAGTTCACTGTTTGTCATTGGCATCTGCCTGAAACATGTGACAAGAGTAAGGCAACTCGAGCGCTAATTCGTGACGCTCGCGGTTACGGCTTGGTTGAAAAACGGTCTCTTTAGGGTTTTCGGGATCCGGAACTATGCCAACGGGTAAGCGCCGCCTTGGGGTATCCTGAGAGGCTGGAACAAAGCCCCATCTATGAAGGAGTTCCCTCCATTCCGGCTGGATACCGAAAACCTGTGGTTGTGGCGCCGCCGCGAAACGGCGGAAGACGAGCGCATTCTGCTGACGCCGACAGCATTTGCCGTCCTGCAGTATCTCGTAAACCACGCCGGCCGACTTGTGACGCGGGATGAACTCCTACAAGCTGTTTGGTCTGATACCTACGTCCAACCGCAGGCTGTAAAGCCGCATATTCTCGGCATAAGAACTGCACTTGGAGATAATCCAAAGACTCCTCTTTTTATTGAGACCCTGCCGCGGCGCGGGTACCGGTTCATCGCAGCTGTCCGCGAATTCGCGCCGCCGGTATACGCAGCGCCACCAAGATCCCCGCAAAAGAGGCTAGTGGGACGAGAATCGGCGCTTAGTGATTTGCGACGTTATCTTCAGAACGCTTTTGAAGGGCGAACGGCAAATCCTCTTTATCACGGGGGAGCCGGGCATTGGAAAACCAGTGTAGTCGACGAATTCGAACGGCAGACAGCGGCTGAAATAGCCATTCGGATTTCCCGTGGCCAATGCGTCGAGGGTTTTGGAGGCAAAGAAGCGTACTATCCGATGTTGGAGGCACTCGGTAAGTTATGCCGACGTTTCGATGGCAAGCCTATCATCCAGATCTTGGCTATAGAAGCACCTACCTGGCTGGTGCAATTTCCAGCACTGGTAAAGCGCGAACAGCTCGAACTACTGCAGCGAGAGATTCTGGGCGTCACGCGAGAGCGCATGCTACGCGAAATCGGTCAGGCTTTGGAAGCAATTACTGCCGGAGATCCAATGCTGCTCATTTTCGAGGATCTCCAATGGGTGGACCGCTCCACTGTGGATCTCATCTCCGCCTTGGCGCGCGGCCGAGAACGAGCCAAACTGATGTTGATCGGGACTTACCGTCCGTCGGATGTAGCTCCTTCGGAAAATCCGTTGAAGTTAGTCAGGCAAGAACTGCTGGTTCACCGGCTGTGTCACGAGATCGCGCTTGGGCCGCTCAGCGAAAGCGAAGTGACCGAATATCTGGTTCCGAACTCGTCAGAAGCAACGGTTCCCGGATAGGCTGGCTGAGCTGGTCCACCGACACTCGGAGGGCAATCCGTTGTTCATGGTTGCCGGGTTGGACCACATGGCCGCACGAGGACTGATCTCGCACCAGAACGGAGGTTGGCAACTGAACGGGTCGCTCGAGAAAATCGATCTGGAGGTGCCCGAAATCTGCGCGCAATGATCGAGGCGCAGATCGAGCGCCTGACGACGGAGGAACAGCGGGCTTGAGGGGGCAAGCGTTACGGGCGCCGTATTTTCATTGCGCATCACTGCGGCGGCCGCGAACATGGATCAGGAGACGTTTGGAAATCTATGCGAAGTCCTGTCGCGCCGAGGTCTCATGGTACGCCCCGCTGGCTCTCAACAGTTCCCGGACGCGATTACATCCGCGAGGTATGAATTTATACATGCGCTATACCGCGAAGTCTTCTATCTGCGGCAGGCAACAGGAGCCAGGGCGAAAGTGCATCAGCACATTGGAGAGCAGTGAGAGCAACTGTTTTCGGAGTGCCTGGGCGAATCGGCCGCTGAACTTGCGCATCACTTCGAACAAAGTCGGGATTGGTTGCGCGCGATCCGGTATCTGCGGCTTGTGGCGGAAAATGCGGGAAGGCGGTGCGCGCACAACGAAGCCACCACGAGTTTACTGCATGCCTTGGAATTGGTCGGCAAACTACCCCACTCGGAGCGTGCCACTGCTGAAACCGAAATTCTTGCAAAGCTGGCCACCATTTACCTTGTATCTTTCGACATGCGCGTCGTCGAAACCTGTGAAGTACTGGCCGCTCGAGCCGCTCACTATGGGCTCGTTGATATGGAAGTGCGCGCACTCATCGATATGGCGTACCCCTTGTCGTGGATCAGTTCCGAGCGTTGCCTTGCCGTGTTGGAACGTGCGCTCGAACTTGCTGCGACGCAAACAGATCCGCTTGCGCGCGCAAGAACGCGTGCAAGCTGCTTCGTTCGACGAATTTGGGCTGGCGGGTGGAATGATACTGATGCGGAAGACTGCCGGAGAGCTCTCGCCGAAATCCGACGTATCGGTGATCGCCTAGTACTTGCGGCCCATCTGATCGATTACAACTTTATCCAGTGGGTTTCCTCGTAATATCGCGAAGCACAGCGCGATGCTGTCGAAAGTCTCGCAACTCTGCTTGAGGGTGTGGAGGAAAATCCCTATTCAAGCACCGCGTATTGGTTAAGCCAGTTTACCCTGCCCTGGAGTCTTTTGTTTCTAGGCGATTGGGGCGAGATGCTGCGGGAGATCAAGGCTGGAATCGCGATGGCGGACAAAAACCGGTACGAATTCCGGGCCCAGACGCTGCGTCTGTACCAGGCATGGCTACACTTCCACGGAATGGACTTTCGTGGTGTCGTGTCGATCTGCGATTCAATTCTCCCTTCGTTCTCAGATGCGCCACAGAGTCCTTGGCGGCGATTTTGCCTGATTTTGGCCGGCTCTGCGTTCACGGCTTTGGCCAACTATGAGGATGCTTGGAAACGCTTCTCTTGGGCTGGCGACGAAATGGATCGCCAGACAGTGATATATGACTGGTATACCCGCATATTGCTAGAATCTGGGCTCACCGAGTTTTGGCTGGCGAAAGACGATTTGCCTCAAGCCCGCTCGCACGCGGAGCGTTTGCTCAAGCGGACCCAGGCTACCCCGGAGCGAACCTGGCAAGCATTGGCGCGGGAAGCGAATGCCCGAGTCGCCACGGCCGAACACGATTTAGAAAAGGCGCGAGACTGTATAACCAAGGCATTGCTGCGCATGGAAGGCTGCGAGGTTCCGCTAGCTGCCTGGCGGGTTCACGCAACTGGCGCTGAACTCTCCGACCACATGGGAAACAGCGGGTTGGCCGAATATCACTGTCAACTGAGCCGCGCAACTATCCTCAAACTCTCGAATTCTCTGCCAGCCGAAGAGCGGCTGCGAAAGGCGTTCCTGTCGGCGGCGCCGATTCGTAAGGTTCTCGAGACGTCGTATGGATCATAGAGGCAATTTTTGTGGTTAATAACAGTTTGCAGCCGGACTGCCCACAAAGACTTTAGCTATGGTTCGCAAGCCGTTCACTTGCCCGCTCTCGCCACCTTGCAGTTAACCGGCTCCCTAAGCCACCAGATGCGACCGCAAAGGCGTAGTCAAGAATGGCCTCGGTCGCGGAGTGCGCGTGCAATGGTGCTGGCACACTCAAGATTTCAGCGAGAGCGAGGCTTAGGACATCAATGGAAGCGACGATGCCCGTAAGTTCGTAGAAAAATAAGCGACTCTCAACCTGAAGGCGTGATAGCCTTCAGGAAATTTTCTGCCAAGAAAAAGGAGAGAGTCGCTATGAAGAGACGGTATCAGATTGAGCAACAGCGGGCGGTGAACGAGTTTCGCCAGCTTGCCAAAAAAGAGAACCCGAACATTCAGATGGCGCTGCCGCTG
>DATAYL010000392.1:0-3263 GCA_036272575.1 Bryobacteraceae bacterium
AGCCTCCCAGGCCCTTCACTAGTGCGTAATTCATCTTGGTCCGAATCGATTGTTGATCGTCATAGCTCCAGAAGTTCGTTCCATCCCAGAGGTAAGGGACATCGGCGCGGGGATCGCGAAAGACTTGCGAGAAGGGCAGAATGTCGCTGAAGAGCGTGTAATCCTCTGGCGAGGTTGTGTAAACGGCGGCGGGCGGCGGTAGCAGCGAATTGTTCTGCTGCACCGAGACATACATCGGATTCGGCGTTGGGGGCGCGCTACCGGTTCCATTTGTGTTCACCGAAGCCACAAAGCGGCCATTTTGCCCTGGCTGCTCTGCGCCGGTGGCGGTCCAGCCATATGCGTAAAAAGGAATTCCTAGCAGGATCTTGCGGGCTGGGAAACCGTTACCGACGTAGGCTGTCACAGTGTCATTTATGTTGAAATTCGAGTTGTCGTACTCCGATTGATACAGCGGCGCGTTGAAACCCGTATGTTGGTCATAAGGACCATTGAAGTCATACGATTGCAGATTGGCGTAATCGAGCACTGCGCCGACTGCGGGCAAATCGATGTTTTGGAAGTTTTGCTGGCCTGCCGGCAGGTAAGCGGTTAGAAGGTATCTCTTTCCAGTCGCAGCTCCAGCCGCGTTCAGCTGGCGCCGAAATTCAGTTAGGAAAGCGGTATAGCCGGCCTTCTCGGCGGGGGCGGGAAACTCCCAGTCGATATCGAACCCGTCAAAAATGCCTGCTACCGGATTGATCGAAGCCGCAGTCCCCGCGAGTGGCGCTTGCGTGGGCAACGGAGCGTTAAACGGCGGAATCTGCGTCGACCCGGTTGTCTGATTGAAGTTGCCATTGATATAAGCTCCAACACAGGAGGCAACCAGATTGCGAAATGGTGGTGGGACTCGCAATCGCGGCCGTGAAGCCGCCCGTTCCCGGAGAGTAGCCGCCTAGCGAGATCAAAATCTTAAGGCTTGGGTAAATCGCCTTCAGCTCCTGCAATTGGTGGACATAGCCGCGCAAAGCGCCCGGTGCAAATGAGTCGTCGGACCCGTCTACGCTGTACTGCCGGCTGAAATTATACTGGTAGTCGGCAAACGCGTCCTCTGTGGCGCAAACAGGATTGCCGTTTCTGTCGCCTCGGATATCGCCGAACGAGAAAATGACTGTATTGATTTTGGGAGCGCTGCTGCTGGTCACAAGCTGCCGGGGGTAGAAGCCGCTGTATACCTTGTAATCTGGCAAGTAAACGGAAATCTCCCTTGGCGGTTGAAAACCGTCAGACGGAAGTTGCGCCATCATCGGGCAAGCGCTTACCACCAACCCCACAAGAGTGGAACCGAGAAGCCTTGTCTTCATAGGACCCGATCATACACCGGCGCGAGTCAAGTGAATATGGGCAGTTGCCCGGATCCCAATGTAGTCCAAACAGAAATTTTCTTAGTTACTCAACTGTGATTGGGCAAGCTCAGCTTTTTTCGAGCGTTATGCAGCAGGCCGAGTAGACCTGAGGGGACCCAGACAATGGCGGGTATGCCGACAGGGATGGCGGTGAGGAGACCGACGATGCCAGCCTTGATCATGGCGGAATCGTGGTCGTCGCCGTACCACTTGATTTGCGCCTTGTAAGTGATGCGTCCGAGTACGACACCGGCCGCGATCGCAAGCGGAATCACAATCGGCAGCGTGATTCCCATAGTGGCTGCCGCGGCGCCGAACAGCATCAGATCCACCACGAAGGCGAGGAACGCGATACGAGGATCGATTCCAAAGATCTGCTCGAATCCCCTCGAGGCGGCATGTGTGCGAGGTGCAGAGTCTGGAGCTGAGTACTGATAGGGATTACTGGTCTGATACTGCGTCATAAGCTTGTTGTCCCGACCGCAGGACGGGCAGAAGCGGGTCGATTCAAGGGTGACGACCCCGCAATCAGGACAGGCGGGCATGTATTCTCCTTTGTCGAGCGGCTGTGGCGGTTCGCTTCCTGATTAAATTCTATACCTCGGTTATCCGCCTGTTGTGGGTCAGCGTTCCGGCGCTGAGACATCTCGCTCGTCCTCCTCGTGCGCGCGAACTGCCGAACCCAAACGCGCGCTGATCCACGGTAGCGCGTAGTGTCCCTCGCACCTGCGTGACTAAAACATCCGCCGTAAGCAGTCGCACCGCGGGGTCACCGTTCCAAAAGCGCAGTCCTTGAATTTCATCTGTGCCTTCCAACTGGCATTCCCATTTTCAGGACGGCTGACGTGCCGTCAGCGCAAAGGACCGCCGCCACCCAGGGGCATGTTACGTTCGCGTGCTCAAATGCAGCGCCAATGCGCAGCGACCAGGGCCGGTCAACTCCTCAATATCGCCGGTAGATTGTCGAGCCATGCCTGCCGTTCGCGGTGCTTGTGGCAGTTTGCCCTGAGTTGTTCGGACATGATCATCGACCAGTCGGGAGGTTGCCATGAGGGCGAGGGATTGTCAAATGGCACACGATCCGACCACAACCGGTTTGTTGATCCGCTCCGGGCTGAGAACTCGATTCCCTCAACGACATTCGCGAAGTCATGTTAGGGCTCTCTTTCAGTGACCTAAGACTGTTCCTCCGCTTTGCCATTTGGTGACGACCCAATTGTCTTTAACGCCGGCCGGGTGAGCCCACGGCGCCAAATCCATGCGCAGCTGTCGGCCTAAGGTCGCAACGTAAGGTTCATACAGCCGCCGCATCTCTTCCAGCCGTATCCATGATTCGTCTTCCGCATACAACCGCACCCCGGCCCGACGGAGATGGTCGCAAACTGTTTTGAAGTCTTCCGGCGACAAACTTTCCGGCACGTCTAGGGAAGGCGTCCTAGTGAAGGCTGTGTTGCAAACCCGAAGGATGTCTCTGGTAGCGTAAAGAGCCATGATGGGATGTCGGCCAGCGTTGTTTCGAGGGCGACACTTTGCCGACGAAGTGATTGTTCTGTGCGTCCGTTGGTACCTCCGATATTCACTTAGCTATCGAGATTTGGCGGAATGATGATGGAACGGAGTCTGTCTGTAGATCCATCTACGATCTGGAGATGGGTGCAGCGGTATGCGCCCGAACTGAATGCACGAATCCGGCATGAACTGAAACCGACCAATGGATCTTGGCGAACCGACGAGACGTACGTGCGAGTGGCTGGGCGCTGGACCTATTTATATAAAGCTGTGGACTCGACCGGCGCAACCATCGACTTCTTTCTTTCCAAAACTCGCGATGTATCTGCCGCACGAACATTCTTCTGCAAAGCGCTTGCTGCACCCGGC
>DATAYL010000393.1:0-8160 GCA_036272575.1 Bryobacteraceae bacterium
ATATGGCTGATGTTCTTGATCCCATTGACACTCCGGGGCAGGCGGTCATCATCACTCCAGGTGCGCGCGACCGTGATGTTCAGTTCGAGCGTGCTTGCGAGATGTACCCCTATGCCAAGGTCGAAATGGACGAGGCGGGGACCATCGTTGTGACGCCCGGAAATAACGAGGACAGCGCCTATAGAAGCGGTGAAGCATTTGGCCAATTACGCGAATGGGCTAGACGAGACGGAACCGGTCGCGCCTTCGATGCCACTGCCACATTTAATCTTCCGAGCGGTGCCAAGCGGTCGCCGGATGCAGCCTGGGTACCCCGGGAGACACTCCAAAAAGAGGGCAAAGCCACTCGCACCATCGCGAAGACCCGTCATGTTCCGACCTTCCTGATCGAGGTGACGTCGCCTTCCGACACGTTAATTCAGCAGCAGGAGAAATGCCGGAAATGGGTGGAATCCGGGGTGAGCGAAGCGATTCTGTTACATCCCGAGACGAAAACGGCCTATGTTTTTTCAGCAGCCGGGATGATCACGATTCCGGCTGCGACCAAGATCCGATCTGCCGTATTGAACGGATTTGAAATCGACTGCGAGCCGATTTGGGAAGAACTGGTTTAAAATTTAACGCGCAATACTGATGGACCGGCGTCCGGGACCAGTCGTGGGGGGTGCGGGGGGCTCCTCAACAATCACTTTCTTAGGTTTGGCGTCCAGCCGCGCAGTGATCAGCTGCAGACGAATCTTTTCAAACTGAGCAGTACCAGGTTGACCGCCTTTTTCAATGACATCGGCAGGGGTGACTTCTTGAGCCGCCGGAAGATATTTCTGCAAGAAGTTCTTGATACGGTCGAGCACTAACCGCTGACCGGAGCGCGCCAGGAGAAACAGCAACAGCTCACCCGGGACCTGATTCAGCAGGTTATAGGAGGCCGACGGTTTGGTCAGTCTGGCAGTGGCCAATTGCTTTTCAACTTTGGCGGCCTTCGATTCAAGCCGCGAAACGCTATCCAGCAGCGGTTTGGGAAAGCTGACGAATTTCAATAACGCGGAGCGCTCGCGGGGCGACAATTTCTCGAGCAGCAGGAACAGAAACAAGACCGGAAGATTTGCGTTTAGATCCGTACCGAACGGGAGCGACTGCCGGGCTTTTTGCAGTTTTTGCAAACCAGCGAGGTTGAGTTTGGCACCGGTGAGAGCAGGGGACACCAGTTGGATGAGGCCCTCTTCCTCGAATGCCTTCAGGATGTCGCTTACCAGCGGATCGGCGGCGATTTGCAGCAGCTCATGCTCCCACGCTGCAGCAGAGATTTTGGTTGCCAGTTGCGCTTCTTTCACGTTGCGGTACTGGTTAAGCGTGCGGTCTTCGACGGTAAACCCAAGCCGTACGCGCAGACGGATCATGCGTAGGATGCGCGAAGGATCGTCGTACAAACCATAGTTGCTGAGCGCTCGCAGCTCTTTTCGCGCCAAGTCCCCCAGACCGTTAGTGGGGTCGAGTAACAAGCCGCGCGAGGCTTTTCCGAGCGATAAGGCTACCGCATTTACGGTAAAGTCACGTCCCCGCAGGTCTTCGTGGATGGTCGCCGGTTGCACTTGCGGCTTTGCGCCCGGTTTCCCATACTTTTCCTGCCTGGCCATGGAAATGCTGGCGGATACATTGCCGGGGAAACGCACCTCGACGCTTTTCCGCAGTTCGTCTACTGAGAGGATTTCGGCACCGGTCTTGGCCACCACGGTTTTGGCGAATTTTACGCTTCCGCCCTCAATCGTGAAATCCAGATCGCGAATGGGAAAACCGCCCATCATGTCTCGCATGGCGCCCCCGGTGAGAAAAAGATTCAGGTTGGCCTGTTCAGCGGCAACTCGAACCTTGGCCAAAACGGAACCTTGCTCGCCGGTTAAGTGGCTGTCCAACATGAACATGTAGTCGCTCACGGCTGTGTCACTCCTGTTCTGGGTGAAGCTTTGCGGCTTTCCCGTGCTCGCGGATGATGAGAATCGACTACTTGCTTCAGACGGGAGCGCATTACATGCGTGTAGATCTCTGTAGTGCCGATATCGGCGTGCCCGAGCATAGCCTGAACGCTGCGTAGGTCGGCACCCCTGTCCAGCAGATGAGTCGCAAAGGTATGGCGTAAAACGTGGGGGCTGATCGATTTGAACAGTCCGGCGTTCCTGCCGTGCCCACGTAGCAATTTCCAGAAACCTTGCCGCGTCATTGCGCTGCCGCGGGCGGTCACGAACAAAAACGGGCTCATTCGCCCTTTCAGGATTTGCGCACGTTGTGTGTTCTTGTAGTTTGCAATCGCCTGGATAGCCGCTCTACCGATTGGTACCAGACGTTGCTTGTTCCCTTTCCCGGTAACGCGCACCGTACCGGCCTCTTCATCGACATCGGCCACGCGGATCGAGATCAGTTCGCTTACCCGCAACCCCGCCGCATAAAGCAAGTGGAGCATGGCCCTGTCGCGGACGTGGATTTTGGACTGCTGGTCCGGCGTATCGATTAAGCGGTCAACGGCCGGAAGGTCCAGGTACTTCGGAAGGCTGGATCCAATTCTGGGTGCCCTGAGCAATTCGCTTGGATCGGCGCGCAACTGTCCTTCTTCTACCAGAAACCCAAAGAAACCGCGCAAAGCACTCACCTGACGGGCAATCGAGCGATTCGCCAACCCATTTCGCTGAAGGTGGTCCACATAGGAGCGAAGTAGATTCAGATCGGCAGCAGCGACTGGACGTTGTCCCAGGAATTCGCCAAAACGGGTCAGATCCCGCACATAGGCATCCTGGCTGTTAGCGGACAGGCCTTTTTCCAGCCGGCAAAAACGCAGGTAAGCCCGCAAGTGCCCGATGAATGACTCGCCCCCTACCATCGTGCCAATGATACAATATCGGACAAATTGTTTGAAACAAAGCACTAATAAAGTTGCCGTTGCCACCTAGTACTACGAAAAAGGTTGTGCTGTACCGATGGGAGCGGCCGCCCGTTGACGGGTTGATTAATCCTTCCGAGTACTTAAACTCAGGCCAAATCGAGTGGATCACAGTGGATGGACGTCTGCAACTCTCCCCGCTGCAGGATTGCAAGGCGCTTTGCTTCGTGTCCGAAGCAGGCAAAGGAGACCTGTTTACGGTGCATAACTTGTTCGAGCGCCGGCCCCGGGTGCAGGGACTTTGGACGCGCTTCGCTTTTCGAGACGGTGGAATGCTGGATGGCATTCTCTCGCATAACCTGCTCGACTGGCCCGAAGCGGGATACCTCGCCGTCCCCCCGCAAGCTCGGGCGAACCGGCAGCGCGTCTTCATTCCGCGCACGGCGTTGACCAGTACAGAGTTGCTTGGGGTTGTAGGAGCCGGGAGCGCGTCCCTACGGAAGGGGGATCGCATAAAGATAGCTGCTGGACGTCAGATCAGCATGTTTGACTAAGATAAAACTGAACTCTGACCTGGACTTCCGGTTTTTCCAATCGGGCAAGTCAGGAGGATCGTGAATGCCCGGCCGGAAGACAGTCTCAACCTGCGACAAGAAAGTTGGCTGACTCGTTCCCGCCGTCGCCGGGCGGCCGATGCCGAAGGCCATAGGATCGGTAACGGTCCCATTCCCAATGCTCGTTTCGGTTGGGGGGCAACCAGAGACAAACCAATTCCTCAATGTGCAGCCGACGGGTACAGTGCGCTCTGATCCACTCAATCTGCAATTTTTCCCGAAGTCGGGCAGCTTCGGGTATGGGACCGCCTAACGTGACGTGCGGCCGAAATTCGAACAATTCCGAATGGCTGAGGTCACCCGTGTTCAGCTGGGTATGAATATCGCAGATCAGCTCTTTGCCGTTGCCTAGATCCACGTAGAGAAAGTTGGTCCCAAAGAAATGCGAAATGTCAGATAGATCGACTTCGAAGGGGAGTACGCCATCCACAACTGGGGCTACGTGATCGCACGCTTCCGCTATGGAAAGCACTAAGGGGCGAGGAGGCAGTATTGTGATGTGGAGCGGCGGCTTGGGCTGGCCGGGGATGGCTTGTCTCAGCAGTTCGAGTTGTGAACTCGGGGGGTCGGGCACATAACACACCAGGGTGAACCAGCCCCAATGGCCCGGGGAGAAGTTTTCGGGAACGATCATTCAGGAAGGATCGGTCAAGAGGATATAGCCGATGCTGTTTCAGCCGGAGCCGCGGGAATAAGCGGCTTGGGTTCTGGGACAAACCACTGTGCGGGTTCAAAGCCTATGTACTTGGCGATAAATAGTGTCTCTGTTGACGTCCCGTTCGCCGGCTCCAAAGGAACTACTTCGAGTAGATCCCCCGGTTCCAGAGCCTGTCCCTCGGTTAACATCAGCTTCCATATTTCGTAGGGATTACCGGCCTCACGCTCTTCGCCGGATTCATAGTCTTTCGCCTTGACAATCGCCAACCCTCCGGTGTGAGAAGCCCACCGAAAAGTTTCTTTTGGCCCTTCCTTGATCCGATGAATTCGATAGCGCGGCATTTACCGATTTAGTCTAACGCGTAACATATCGAGATGGCATTACACTTAGCTGAAAAGGGGCAGTCTGTCACAATGTGGACGGGTGCCTTGCCAGGCGCTACACGTCTATATAAATGAGGAAATATTGGTGGCTGCTCATCCTGCCCATCATTCTGTTGCTTTGGTGGGGGCTTGGCCGCGGCGCAGGTACGGTAGAGGTGCACGTGACGACCGCAAAATCCGGCACGTTGACGAGCAGTGTTCCTACTAACGGTACCGTGGAGCCGGCGGAATGGTCAGCCGCACGAGCAGAGACCTCTGGTGTGGTCCGGAAAATCTCGGTCGCGCTCGGACAGCGAGTCTCCGCTGGGCAGGTTTTGGTCACATTGGATACCACCGCGGCTCGCGCCGATTTAGCAGCAGCAGTAGCCCGCCAGCAAGCGGCGGCGGCTGATCTCAGCAAGTTGGATCAGGGAGGAACGGCATCAGCGGTAGCCAACCTGAACGACAGAATTAGGGGCGCGCAAAACGCCGTGCAGATCGCGCAGCGCATTTATGACGAAGATAAGCGCCTGCTGCAGAGCCAGGCGGCAACCAGGCTACAAGTCCAGACTGATGCCGATAACCTGAATCGCGCAAAACTAACTCTGGAGGCAGTGAAAAATCAAAAGCGCACGGCAGTAACTTCGAGCGATCGAACTGTTGCCTCTGCCCAGTTGCATCAAGCTCAGCAGGCGGTTGCGCTGGCCCAGCACCGGGTGCAGTTGGGCGAAATTCACTCCCCCACCGCCGGAACTGTTTACAAGTTCGATCTGAAGCTGGGGGCGTATCTCGAGCCCGGTGCGCTGGTTGCCGAAATTGGCGATCTGGATAAGGTGAAAGTGATCGTCTATGTCGACGAACCGGATCTGGGACGAGTCGGACTGGGTATGCCGGTCGAGATCACATCACAATCCCGGCCGGGGATGAAGTGGATCGGACGAGTCGATAAACTGCCCACCGAAGTTGTCCCGAAGAACACTCGTGTGGTGGGAGAAGTAAGCACCATCATCGATAATCCGAATCACGATCTACTGCCGCACGTATCGGTGGATGCGACCATCATTTCGCAAGTAGTGAAGGATGCGATCGTAATTCCTAAGATCGCCCTACGGCGAGTGGGCACCCAAGATGGGGTCTACCGTTTGGAGGGCGACACACTGAGATGGGTTCCGGTCAAAGTCGGTATAAGCAATATCAACAGCGTTCAGATTGTATCGGGGCTGCGACTCGGCGACAAAATCGCTGATCAGGTTGTCGATCCAAGTGATGCCGAGTTGCGGAGCGGGATGAGAGTGAAGACAGTTTCCGATTAAGTGAGTTGTTGATTAATCCCGGTCGCCGAATTTTACCAGCGATTCGCCGCCGGCTTCGGCCAAGACCGAGGCCGCATCTGCATCCGTGAACTCCTGTGTTTTCGCGGAGTGATTCATCGAGCAAAACTTGGGACCGCACATGGAACAGAAGGCGGCGTCCTTGAAACCTTCTTCCGGTAACGTTTCATCGTGGAAGGACTGCGCCGTTTGCGGATCGAGGCTCAGTTCGAACTGGCGCTTCCAATCGAAGTTGAAACGGGCGCGCGATAACTCATCATCCCGGTCGCGGGCGCCTGGACGGTGGCGCGCAACGTCAGCCGCGTGCGCTGCGATTTTGTACGCGATAATGCCTTGTTTGACATCTTCGCGATTAGGCAGCCCGAGATGCTCTTTGGGAGTGACGTAGCACAGCATCGAAGCACCATGCCAGCCGATCATGGCAGCGCCGATCGCGGAGGTGATGTGATCGTAGCCGGGGGCGATGTCGGTCACCAGCGGCCCGAGCGTATAGAATGGCGCATCGAAGCATAACTCGCGTTCCTTCTCGACCTGCAACGCGATCTGATCGAGCGGAATGTGACCGGGGCCTTCGATCATCACTTGTACGTCGTACTCCCAGGCCTTTTGGGTCAGCTCACCGAGCGTTTTCAGTTCGGCAAACTGAGCGGCATCACTGGCATCGGCCAGGCAGCCCGGCCGCAAACCGTCACCCAGCGAAAAGCTGACGTCGTGCTTCTGGAAAACTTTGCAAATGGCTTCAAAATTCTCGTAGAGCGGATTCTGCTTGTGGTTCTTGACCATCCACTCGGCCAAAATGGCTCCGCCGCGGCTCACAATGCCGGTGATGCGATTGCGGGTAAGCGGCACATACTGTACCAGCACGCCCGCATGAATGGTCATGTAATCGACGCCCTGTTCGGCCTGCTCCTCGATGACCTCCAGCAGGACCTGGATATTCAGATCTTCGACACGCCGCACGCGGCTTAAAGCCTCATAAATCGGCACCGTGCCGATAGGGACCGGAGAGGCGTCGATGATTGCTTGTCGAATGCGCGGAATGTCGCCGCCTGTCGAAAGGTCCATCACGGTATCGGCGCCAAACTGGACCGCGTATTCCAGTTTTTCCAATTCCTCGCCAATGTTAGATGTGGTGGCCGAGTTTCCGATATTCGCATTGATCTTGCACTTTGAAGCAACGCCAATACACATCGGTTCGAGTCCGGAGTGATGGATGTTTGAGGGGATGATCATGCGCCCGCAGGCCACTTCGTCGCGAATCAGCTCGGCCGAAAGCCTTTCGCGCTCGGAGATATATTGCATCTCGGGAGTGACGATTCCCCGGCGTGCGTAATACATCTGGGTACGTACCGGATCGTTCAAACGAGAGGCAATCCACTCTTGGCGATTCATGCTTTGATTATAGGTCTCACGAATAGACGGGCCAAAACCGACAGCTTCGTTCAAGGCGGGATCGCCCGGCGTAATCGCCGGCTCGAAGCGCAGGCTGTTCGCTCCTACCGAACAGGTCCGGACGCATTCTCATTTCGGTCGCCAGGCTGGTTTGTCTATCCGCTCTTCAAGCAAGACCTCTACGGTGTCGCCAACATCCTTCCTGATTGCTTCCCGAACATCTCTCTTAACCGGCAGTTTATGCGTCCCGTCGCCCAAAGCCATGAACGAGCTTCGAAAAGAATGACCGTCGATTTTGCCACTGACTTTAGTCCAACCCCCTTTGCTCGAACTCTTCTGCAATTTAGCTTGGAAGCGTTTGTTCAGCATTTGAGCAATTTCGGATATTCATTTTATGCCGAAGCAGCGTCGCTCGGCTTGCCGGCCTTACCTGTTCCAATAAATCGATATGAGTGTGACTATTCTTTCAGGTCCGATCGGCGCGGGAAAGACGACTGTGGCACGAGAGCTTATTGCCTTGTTAGCCGCTCCTGTCGCCTACATCGAAGGCGATACATTCTGGTCTTTTGTAACTAAGTCTCACAGTCGCGATCGCAGAGAGGTGTTTCGCGTGATCATGCGTGCCATGACAGCCGCTGCCATGCCTTTCGCACGCTCAGGGTATGAGGTAATAGTTGACTTCTCAATCCCGCCTCAGTTCTTGGAGACGGCCCGCAAGATCCTCAAAGAAGTGCCGTTGAACTATATTGTGCTGCGGCCAAGCTTAGCTATATGCGAAGCCCGCGCAGCTGCCCGCCCGGAAGGCAGAATCTCTGATTACGCAAACCATCGAGAGTTTTACGCGCTATTTGAGGTTCACTCGTCTTACCTCGTCTGTGATGACGAGGCAGATGCATTTACTGTCGCCAAGCGTATTTGTGAAGGTCTCAAGGCA
>DATAYL010000394.1:0-4500 GCA_036272575.1 Bryobacteraceae bacterium
GGCCTACGCCGAGGTCTCATCGCACAATACAAGGCGCAGTATGAGGCCGATGCCGCAGCCTATCGGCAGACTGTTCTCACCGCATTTCAGCAGACCGAGGACTCCCTGGCTTCTGTACGTTGGCTAGGCGAGCAACGACAAGAGCAGCAGGATAGCATCGCCGCCGCCCAGCGTTACTACGATCTCTCCATCATCCGTTATAAGACCGGCGTTGATACTTACCTTAACGTTTTTACCGCCCAGACATCTCTGCTCAGTAATCAGCAGGCGGCGATCACCCTGCAAGTCCAACAAATGACCAGTAGCGTTCAACTCATTGAGGCACTGGGCGGCGGATGGGACACTTCGCAGCTTCCATCGGAAAAGACCGTAGCCCGCAAGTGAAATCGGGACTCCCCGTTCTCCACGCGATCTTAGCTGCAGCATGCGTTGGTGCGCACTGACAGAACAGAGCGCGCTGGTTCTGGATTTGGGTAGATTGCGCCGACGCGTGCTCCGCGCATTATCGCGCATTATTCAGTCAGGTGCTTCTATTCACTGGTAAGCAGCCAAGGAGCCATAGCATGTTTCAGACCGTTGTATGTTTGAAACATGTTCGACGCTTGCGAGGATGAGCATTTTCGCCGGTGCCGCGCTCAGTCCAGGAACAACTGAGGGAACCTTGTGTCATCGAGTCTTCAGGTTAAGGTAGCTCTTTGCGGCATAGGGATTGAAGCGTATTGGAAGCAGTTCAGCGCCTTGCGGCCTGAGTTGGAAGGCTATTTGCGAACGGCAGCGGCTCGCCTTTCTCGTCCTGGAATCGCTCTCCTCGAACTGGGCATGGTCGATACTCCAATGGGGGCCCGTGAAGCCGGACGGCAGTGTCGAAGAGCTGATGTCGATCTGCTCTTTGTCTACGTGACGACTTACGCTCTTTCCAGCACGGTGTTGCCGCTGGTGCAAAAGGCGAACGTTCCGGTAATTGTGTTGAACCTGCAGCCTCAGGCTTCCATCGATTACGAAGCTTTCAATAACCTTCCCGATCGTCGAGCTATGACAGGAGCATGGCTGGCCTATTGCTCTTCCTGCCCAGTGCCCGAGATTGCAAATGTCTTCGGACGCGCCGCCATACCGTTCCATCAGGTGATCGGGGTACTCGGTGAGGATCGCACCTGGGCGGAGATCGGAGATTGGCTCGCAGCCGCCCGCGTTAAGTCAGTCCTCGCTGAGACACGGCTCGGTCTGCTGGGCCATTACTATAGCGGGATGCTGGATGTGAGCACCGATCTCACACAGATCTGCATCAGCTTCGGCACACATGTGGAAATGCTTGAAGTGGATGAGCTAAGCGCCCTTCGTACGTCAGTATCGGAGGACGATATTGCCGGTCGCGTTCACGATATCCGAACTCAATTTGAAGTCCAGCAAGATTGCTCGGAGGGCGAGCTGCAGAGGGCAGCACGGACCTCCATTGCCCTGGACAATTTCGTCCAGCAGCATCAATTAGATGCCTTGGCCTACTACTACAAGGGAAGCGGCAATGCAGACAACGAAGATACGATGAGCTCGATTATCGTCGGAACCTCGATGCTCACCGGACGCCATATTCCTGTTGCTGGAGAGTATGAGGTGAAAAATGCTCTGGCGATGAAAATCATGGACACACTAGGCGCGGGCGGGTCCTTTACCGAGTACTACGCGCTCGACTCCGATGCAGACGTTGTGCTGATGGGGCATGACGGCCCAGGCCATATTGCTATTGCGGAGGGAAAGACGAAGATCCGTCCGTTGGAGGTCTACCACGGCAAGGTCGGCCGCGGGCTATCCGTGGAAATGTCAGTGCGCTATGGCCCGGTGACCTTGTTGGCCGTTGTAGAAGACGATCATGACAAGTTCAAACTATTAGTTGCTGAAGGAGAATGCGTCGCAGGAGATATCTTGCAAATCGGCAACACCAATAGCCGATATCACTTTCCGCTCGATGCGCGCAGCTTCGTCGAAGACTGGAATGCGCAGGGACCAGCACACCACTGTGCCGTTGGCCTCGGGCACGTCGCCGATCGCATCGAGAAGCTTTCCAAGTTACTGGGCATCGGATTTCACAAAGTCTGCTGACCACCTCCTTTCCACGATAGGACGACCTTAAGGGCTCAGTCAGTGCACAGGCTCATCAAGAATCCCGGATTCGCCGTCGCGCGGCCGCCCGCTGGCATTGCTGAGAGCTTCACCACGAACAATATTGCAAGTGGCGCTAATCGGATAAGGACGTTGGCGCGCTGCAATCCTATTAGCGATTGTGAAAAGGAGCGTGCGCTATGCGCATAAGGTTCATGACAAAATACCTGTTTCAGCATCGGCCGGAAATAAGCCGTTTCGCCTGGTTATTCGTTGCGGGCCTCTCTTGCGTGGCAGCGGCTATCCCATTGCACGGTCAGCAGGCAGTTCAACTGAACATCCAGTGGGACAAGACCACAGTACTCTCCAAATCGACGGCGACGTTGCAGGTGGTGGTGAACCCACCCTTGCGGCCCGGCGAACCCTTGAGCGCTGCTTCCTACAAAGCCGTGAAGGACCTGGGCGCAGATTATGTGCGCTATGTCCCGTGGTTCCCGTATCCCAAGCTGGCCGTTGCCGAGTTGGAGCCGCCCACGTCGCAGAAGACCTCGTGGGACTTCAGTCTCATCGATCCCATGACCAAGGACTTTCTTGCCGCAACCGAAGGGCATCCGACGGTCATGAATTTCAGCACGATGCCGGCTTGGCTTTTCAAGACCGACAGACCCGTGACTTATCCCTCCGACCACAATCAGCCGGTCTGGAACTACACGCAGGGCACGGAATTGCGCGACCCTACCGGCAAGGAGATGGCCAGCTACTACGAGCGGCTGGTGAGCTGGTACGTGGACGGTGGCTTCACCGATGAGAATGGAGTGCGGCACGAGTCCGGCTACCACTACAAGCTGCCGGTATGGGAGGTGTTGAATGAGGTGGATTCGGAGCATTCCATGACGCCCGAGGATTACACAAAGCGCTACGATCTTATCGTCGAGGGGATTCTTCGCGCCAGCCCGGAAACCAGGTTCATGGGTCTCGCTCTGGCAGCGCCTAGAGATCATCCTGAGTTCTTTGAATACTTCCTGAACCCCGCCAATCACAAACCGGGCATCCCGTTGGATTACATCTCTTATCACTTTTACGCGTCTCCGACCCGCTCCCAGACCATTGCTGACTGGCAATACACATTCTTCGATCAGGCGGACGGTTTCCTCAGCACAGTGCGCTACGTCGAGAGTATTCGCAAGCGGCTCTCGCCGGAAACCAAGACAGATTTGGACGAGTTGGGGGTAATTCTGCCGACAGATAACACCGCCGCGGACAAGGTGCCCCCGCCGACGGGCTACTATAACCTCGCCGCTTCTCTATACGCGTACCTCTATATCGAACTATCGCGGCTACAGATCGACATCATTGGCGAGTCGCAGCTAGTCGGCTATCCATCTCAGTACCCGAGCGTAAGCATGATGGATTGGATAACCAATAAGCCCAATCCACGCTTCTGGGTACTTAAACTGATCAAGGACAACTTCCACGCCGGTGACAAACTCGTGGATACGAAATTGCAAGGACCAGCGTCGGCAGACGTGGAGGCGCAGGCATTCGTCACGCCTTCAGGCCATAAACTGCTGCTGGCAAACAAGCGCGATCATGCTATCGAGGTGAATCTGCCGGATGCGCAGAACGCGATTGCGCTGACAGTGGATGAGTCGACCGGTGACGAACAGGCACAGAGGATGAAACTGGCCGACGGCAAGATCAAACTAGAACGCTTTGCGGTAGCGGTCGTGAGTTGGTGAGATCAGTACCAAAATCAATTCTGGCGAACGCCCGCAATTGCAATGCTCCGCCTTCATTCTTCGACTCGGTGCGGGTGCGGCCGAAGTTTACGACAAAGCGCACCGCGGCGTGTGGCGCGAGATGGTCAAAACGCGGAGGCATTCGCGAATGTTCAGTCCCTTCGCCGGGATAACAGGTAAGCCCGCGAAGACATACTTAGATTCACTCTGCCGTCGTCCTTATAGGCGATCGGTCGAGCTACTCGGAGATAGGGTCGTGATCTATTTGGTGGCTTGCTCGCTGTCGATATCAGCGGCGTTCATGTGACACAGCCCTGCGCGACTCACCTACAGAGCTTGTACCACTCCAGCTGCAACGATCGCAGCCAGGCGTGCTGCATCACGAAGCGACTTTCGCCCCATACCCCGCGGCATAGCTGCCGTCGTGATCGAAAAGAGGCGCCTGCGTCATTTAGGCGGCTTGCTGCCCGGAGTGTGCGAACAATTGCCTCACGAATTGGTTTTCGAATAACCCGTTGGGATCGAGCTTCTTGCGCAGTCGGTCGAAATCACGCCACGCACGGCGCTCTGAAAGCTTGTAGATTTCAGGAGAAAAATGCTTACCCATGTGCGGTGCTCCTCCGAGGCGAGCCAAACGCGCTTGCACCTCGTGCATCCAGTCAAGGGA
>DATAYL010000395.1:0-8295 GCA_036272575.1 Bryobacteraceae bacterium
TTGCGGAGTTGGAGCGAGGCATCTGCCAACGAGATGGCATTGCGGTTGAGCAAAGCCCGGATCAGGTGGAAGAAATCCAACGCGCATCTGAACGTGCGCTCGCAATCTGTAACATCGATCGTGAATCCAAACAATTGCGCAATGCCCGTGAGGCTCTGCGCCGCATCTACGAAGGCAACTTCGGAGTCTGTGAGCAATGCGAAGAGCAAATCCACCCGAAGCGGCTCCTCGCCATCCCGTGGGCTTCCCTTTGTATTCAGTGTCAGGAAGCCATAGATTGCAATCCGGGCGAGACAACAGACAACCTCCTGAACAACGCGGCCTGAGCGAACAGAGTTCGTTACAGAGTGTGGAGCAGCCCGGCAAACATCTTTATGATCCGTACGACGTCTCGAGTACTCTACGAACGGGAGGGGCTGACAAGAAAGCTTTTCGAAGCGGGTCTTCGAGCGGAAGAGAATTCGAAAGTTTAGAGATTGTTGCCCGGCTCAGTTGACAGTGATATTCAGCCAGTCCGCTGTTCCCCATGTGGTCGGAAAGCTCGGCGCCCGTTGCGTGAACTCGCCAGGCGGCTAACGGAACCTCCCAGCCTTCCATGCGCAGCAATGCTTTGGTTATGCAGTCTCGCGCCTTCTCCAAGTCGTGTTCGGCAGCGGCAACGCGGGCATTCGCTTCCCACGCCAACGCCTGCCAGGTTCGTTCCGGGGTAGCTTGCGTCCGCTTGAGCAAACGCTGGGCGTACGAGCGGGCTTGAGGCAAATCGCCTTTTGCGAGCCAAAACTCGGTGAGCCCGAGTTCTAGCAATATGCGGCAATACCAGTCATATATCACTGTCTGGCGATCCATTTCATTGCCAGCCGAAGAGAAGCGTTTCCAAGCATCCTCATAGTTGCCCAAAGCCGCGAACGCAGAGCCGGCCAAAATCAGGCAAAGTCGCCGCCAAGGACTCTGTGGCGGATCCGCGAACGAAGGGAGAAGTGACTCGCAAATCGACACGACACCATCAAAGTCCATTCCGTGGAAATATAGCCACGCCTGATACAGACGCAGCGTCTGCGCACGGTAATCGTATCGATTCTTGTCCGCCATGACGATTCCATCTTTGATCTCCCGTAGCATCTCGCCCCAATTGCCTAGAAACAAAAGACTCCAGGGCAAGGTGAACTGGCTTAACCAATACGCAGTGCTTGAATAGGGATTTTCCTCCCTACCCTCAAGCAGAATCGCGAGACTCTCGACAGCATTGCGCTGTGCTTCGCGATATTCCGAGGAAACCCACTGGATAAAGTTGTAATCGATCAGATGCGCCGCAAGTACCAGCCGATCACCGATCTGTCGGATTTCGGCGAGAGCGCTGCGGCAGTCTTCCGCATCAGTATCATTCCAGCCGGCCGCCCAAATTCGTCGAACAAAGCAGCTTGCACGCGTTCTTGCGCGCGCAAGCGGATCTGTTTGCCTCGCAGCAAGTTCGAGCGCACGTTCCAACACGGCAAGGCAACGCTCAGAACTGATCCACGACAAGGGGTACGCCATCTCGATGAGTGCGTGCACCTCCATATCGACCAGCCCATAGTGAGCGGCTCGAGCGGCCAGTGCTTCACAGGTTTCGACGACGCGCATGTCGAAAGATACAAGGTAAATGTTGACCAGCTTTGCAAGAATTTGGGTTTCAGCAGCGGCACGCTCCGAGTCGGTTAGTTTATTCACCAATTCGAGGGCGTGCTGCAAGATAGTCGTGGCTTCGCGATGAGCGTACCGCCGTCCCGCATTTTCCGCCACGAGCCGTAAGTATCGGACCGCGCGCAACCAGTCCCGGCTTTTTTCGAAGTGATGCGCGAGCTCAGCGGCCACTTCGCCCAAGCGCTCCGAAAACAGTTCTTCCAACTGCTCTCCGATTCGCTGGTGCAGCCTGGCCCTGGTTCCTGCTGCCTGCCGTCCATAGAAGACCTCGCGATAGAGCGCATGCACAAATTGATAGCGCTCGGAGATGGTTGCGTCCGGGAAGTGTTGAGAGCCTGCCGAGCGGACCATCAAATCCCGACGCGACAGCCCCTCACAAAGCTCACTAAACTTCTCCTCCTCCAGGTTCGCGGCGGCCGCGGTGAGATTCGATGAGAATATCGCGCCTGTGATGCTTGCCACCTCAAGTGCTCGCTGTTCCTCCGTGGTCAGGTGCTCGATCTGAGCCTCGATCATTTCGCGGAGATTTTCCGGCACGTCCAGATCGATCCCCTCGAGCGGGCCCCTCAGTTGCCAAGCTCCGTTCTGGTGCGAGATCAGTCCTCGCGCAGCCATGTGGTCCAACGCGGCGACCATGAACAACGGATTGCCCTCCGAGTGTCGGTGGACCAGCTCAGCCAGCCCATCCGGAACCGTCGCTGTCGACGTGTTCGGAGCCAGATATTCGGTTACTTGGCTTTCGCTGAGCTGCCCAAGCGCGATCTCGTGACATAGCCGGTGAATCAGGAGATCTTGCTTGACTAACTTCAACGGATGTTCTGAGAGTGCGACATCCGCTGGGCGGTAAGTGCCAACTAACATCAGTTTGGCTGGCGCTCGGCCACGCGCCAAGGCAGAGATGAAATCCACCGTGGAGCGATCCACCCATTGGAGATCCTCGAAAATGAGCAGCATCGGATTTGCGGCAGTGATTGCCTCCAAAGCCTCGCCGATTTCGCGTAGCATTCGCTCTCGCGTAGCTCCCAGGATCTCGCGCTGCAGCATTTCGCGTTGTTCGCGTTTGACTAGCGCAGGAAATTGCACTAGCCAGGTAGGCGCTTCTATAGCCAAGGTCTGGATGATAGACTCTCCGTCGGGACGGCGGCATAACTTACCGAGCGCTTCCAACATCGGATAGTAAGCTTCTTTGCCTCCATAACCCTCGACGCATTGTCCACGGGAAATGCGAATGGGTATCTCAGCCGCTGTCCGCCGTTCGAATTCGTCGACTACGCTGGTTTTTCCAATGCCCGGCTCTCCCGTGATAAAGAGGATTTGCCCTTCACCCTGCAAAGCGTTCTGAAGGTAACGTCGCAAATCACGAAGCACCCGTTCTCGTCCCACTAGCCTCTCTTGCGGGGATCTTGGCGGCGATGCGTGTACCGGCGGCACAGATTCGCGGACAGCCGCGATGAACCGGTAGCCACGCCGCGGCAGGGTCTCAATGAAAAGAGGAGTCTTTGGGTCATCTCCGAGCACGGATCTTATATCGAGAATCTGGCGCTTTACGGCCTGCGGCTGGACGTGGGTATCACGCCAAACAGCTTGCAGGAGTTCATCCTGTGTCACCAATTGCCCAGCGCGGTTCACAAGATACTGCAAAACGGCAAAAGCCGTCGGCGTGAGCAGAATGCGCTCTTCGTCGGCCGTTTCGCCACGACGCCACAACCACCGGTTTTCTGTATCCAGCCGAAATGGTAGGAATTCCTTCATAGACGGGGCTTTGTTCCAGCCTCTCAGGATACCTCCAAGGCGGCACTTACCCTGTTGGAGTAAGGCAAGTTTGCTCGGCGATCAGTAGGCGATCACCTTCGCGCTCAATCTCTTCCAGTTCCTTCCGGCAGCTTGCTTCATCTTCAGGGCGCGCCACCGCCCGCGAACGCCCCATTTGAAAGCTAGTGTCCTCACCCGCAGCAACGTGTCTTGCAGTCTGTTAGAGTCTCGGTTACCCCGATTGGGGTAGTGCGGATCGGCCCACATGTGCTAGCGAAAAACTACTCAATCTCGTAATGGCGTTTCGGGCGCTGATGCAGCAAAGTTGAATTACTTAGTCACGGGAGCTTATCAGCGGCCGCAATGTCGAGGTGAAACGTTATGAGACGTGGTCAACACGGCTTTCCGTTCTCAGCACGATCGGCTTCGATGTCATCAGTCTAGTCATTCGGGAATGCCGGGATGCTTCAAAACCGAAAGGAGACCATTTTTCAACCAAACGGTAACCGCGAGGGTCACCAGTTAGGGCTGGAGTTGCCTTATTCTCATTACAAGTTGGAGTGAGATGCCAATGACAAATGGGGAACTGAACGGAATTTCACACCACTCGCTCCGTATGGGCTACGAAGCCGGAGCAAATGTTCTGCGCACGGGGTGGGGTGATTTTGGCGACGTAATGATCACAACCGGCTCACCGCAATCCGCTCGCCCGATTAACCAAGCAAGCAGTCCACAGGCATTGGCGGTTTTGCAAAAACGCCTGCAGCTTCTCTTCGATCTAAACAGCCGCACGGTCTCGAATCCCGAGGTGAGCGAGTTGCTTCATGAGCTTGCGGTCTGCATCCGCCGAGCGATTGAGTGCGATGCCGCAAGTATCGCGTTGCTGGATCCGGAAGATTCCTGCGCATTTAGAGAGCGTGCGCTCGAGTATCGGGACAACAACGGGCACCTACCAATCGGGCATCTGGCCGAGGGGCGAGCGGTGTGGTTATCAAAGCTCATTGATACCGGCGAGCCACTGAGCTTGACGGCTTCGGAATTGGAAGCCCACGCCGTAGGCTTTAGATCGCTGTGCCATATTCCACTAATCAGCCGCGCCAGGGTTTGTGGCGTTCTAACGGTTGCCAGCTCAAAAGAGGATAATTTCGCTGATGCCGAGATCGTGTTTCTGCGACAGGTCGCAAGTTCGATAGCGATAGTCGTCGGAACCGCCCTGGCGCATCGCCAAATCGCCGCGCTTGAGGAGGAACTCGCGTGCAAGAGAGTTTACTTGAAAGATGAGATCGTCTGCGGCGGTATGTTCGAGGGGATTGTCGGCTCGTCGACAGCGTTAGTGCTCACGCTGGAGCATGTGGCGAGAGTTGCGCCGACTGATTCCACCGTTCTCATCACGGGCGAGAGCGGGAGCGGCAAAGAACTGATCGCCCGTGCCATACATAAACACTCGCGGCGCGCTAACCGTCCCTTTGTCCGTGTCAACTGCGCCGCGATTCCCTCGTCACTGATCGCGTCAGAGCTTTTCGGCCACGAAAAAGGCGCGTTCACAGGCGCCACTGAACGACGTCTGGGCCGATTTGAGCTCGCCAATGGCGGCACGATTTTTCTTGACGAGATCGGGGATATTCCGGCTGACACTCAGATTGCCCTCCTACGCGTGCTGCAAGAACGCGAGTTCGAACGCGTGGGAGGCAGCCGCCCGCTATCCGTGGACGCGAGAGTCGTAGCGGCTACGAATCGGGACCTGAAAGCCGCTGTGGACGCTGGCACATTCCGCCTGGACTTGTTTTACAGGCTGAACGTGTTTCCGGTCCGCGTCCCGTCGCTTCGCGAGCGTGTTGACGACATCCCCTTGCTGACCAAATACTTCATTGAACGCTACTCGAGCATGGCCGGGAAGAAGATTAGGAACATCGAAAAGAAGACACTGGACCTGTTTCAGGCCCACCATTGGCCGGGCAATATCCGCGAACTGCAAAATGTGATTGAGAGGGCGATGATTCTGTGCGATCGAGAAACGTTTTCAGTCGACAGAAGCTGGCTGGAGCGCGAAGCATTCGGAACATCCGAAACGCCTGTTGCTTTGACCGAAGCCCTCGTTACGCGAGAAAAGGAAATGATCGAATCCGCACTGGAGGAGAGCCGAGGCCGGATATTTGGTTCATCCGGCGCGGCAATCAAGCTCGGGATTCCGCGGTCCACACTCGAATCAAGAATCAAAAGCCTCCATATCGACAAATTTCGGTTTAGAGATGAAGAACGCGCGTCCGGTACGTGCATTTTGGCGAACTCCGGAGAATTACCGAAGGCACACCGTGGATAGCAGCAGAGGTCTGTTGGTGAACAGCTTCATTGACGGACGGGGCTGCTGTTGGGCACAGTTGGCATCTGCGAAAGTGAGCGGAGAGAACAACAGAAAATACCGTATGGTCGCCGACGCATCATGATCTGTGAATAATACACATCAGATCTGTGAATAATAGTAAGGTACACCATCTTGGCTCCGCGCTTCTTGGTCCTCTTCGCATTTGTCGTGACTTGCGTACTCGGTCTGGACCGAACACAACCTGTGGCCAGCTACATCCGGACAACCTTTACTGTCGAAGACGGGCTACCGTCCAATGTGATAAATGCGATCCTTCAAACCCGGAACGGACTTATGTGGATTGGCACTGACGCCGGCCTGGCACGCTTCGACGGAAGACATTTCACTCCTGTCGACTTTCGCGGACCGCGGTCCACTCCGCAAGGCGTGGTTCGTGCGCTGGCCGAGGGGCCGGACGGCGATCTGTGGGTTGCGACAAATTCCGGAGTGGCGCGCATTCCGAGTACGGCCCCGGACGATTTTGGCACCTTGCCGTCAACCTTCTACTATCCGGGTTCTGCTAGGAACATCGCGATCACGAGCCTTAAGTTCAGCCGAGGGGGCGTTCTGTGGGCGGGAACCTCCGATGGGCTCTATCGATTTGAACGCGGTGGCTTTTCGGCAATCCTGCCGCGATTTTCCATCCTCCGAATCGAAGAAGCGTCCAACGGTAACTTGCTGCTCATTACTCCAGGGGGGGTTGTGGAGTGGGATGGCTCGAGGGCCGTGCAGCACCCGGAGTTGGCCCCTCGGTTAGGCGTGAAAGCTGACGAGGTGTTTCACGTTTTTGAGGATAGTCGCGGCGTCAGCTGGTACTGCACGAGCAAGGGAGTCGCGCGTCAGATCGGTAGCTCCTTCGAAAAGATCCCACCCTACGGCCCGAATAGCGACGGAGCATTCCGCGTGTATGAAGACCCGCAGGGCACCGTGTGGATTAACAAGTCTAATGGGCTGTTTCGGGCAACCGCCGCCGGCCTGGAGCAGCTGACGCTGCCCAACCAAAATCGTTATATCTACGGCGATCGGGATGGTGACTTGTGGGTCGGCACCAACGGAGACGGGCTCTTCAGAGTCAAGGATCGTGCAGTCCGAATGTTCACGACAGCCGACGGGTTGCTGAGCAACGTGGTCATGACCGTACTGGAGAGCCACGAAGGCAGGCTTTGGACGGGCCTCAATTGCGGCGGACTTTCCTGGTTGGATGGGGAGCGCTTCAGGACTTACACCGAGAAGGACGGCCTTTCCAATTCCTGCGTGTGGGCGCTTGCCGAGGACGCCAACAACGACCTGTGGGTCGGGACATGGGGCGGAGGGCTATTTCGCTTTAGAGACGGCCGTTTTACTCAGTATTCGATACCGCAAGGGCTCAGGAGCGACGTCGTACGGTCCATTATCATCGCGCATGACGGTTCGCTGTGGCTTGCAACTGCCGACGGCCTGAGCGTGATGAGGAACGGGCATTTCCGGAATTACACGACGGCTGATGGGTTGTCCACAAATAGCATTCTCGCCGTATACCAGGATCGCCGGGGTGTGATCTGGGCCGGAACGAGCGGGGGCATCGATCGATTGACGGGCGACCGTTTTATGCACATTCCCTCTGCCCTCGAAATATTCGAGCCCCACTACGTGAGTCTCAGCGAAGGACCTTTGGGCGGCCTTTATGCGTTCTCCGCACCGAAGGGGATTAGCCGGATCGAGCGCAATCAGCTTGTTCCGGTAAGCACAGACCTCGATCTGATGAGCGCAACGGAATTCCAGCGGGACTTGTGGTTCAGTGGGGGAAACGGCATTTTCCGGATTGCGGCAGCAGACCTAAGCCGGTCATGGCAGGATCGCAGCGCGCCTCTCGATTACACCTCATTCGGCCGCGCCGATGGCTTGAATTCGCCCCAATGCAGCATTGGCGCTCCCAACATGACGATTACCCGTGATGGCAAGCTCTGGGTGGCCACTGTCCAGGGTTTGGCCCTGCTTGATCTGCTGCGGCTGCCGCGTACGAAACGCGCACCGACGATCTTCGTGGAAGAAGTCACGGTGGGGCAAGAGAAGCAATCCATCCGCCACGAACTGGTATTGCCACCCGGCACGCACCGTCTGGAGGTCAAGTTCGATTCCATCGAATTTACTTCGCCGGAAAAGAGCCGTTTCCAATACAGGCTGGACGGGGTCGATGGGGTGTGGCTGGATGCCGACACAACGCGCACCGCGGTATACACGAGCATTCCGGTTGGCGCTCATTCCTTCCACATCCGTGCCTGCAACCGCGACGGCGTTTGGGACCGTACCGGCATCGTCTACAACGTCACTCAGCTTCCATTCTTTTACGAGACGAATGTGTTTAGGTTGGCCGTCCTAGCCGGTGTCTCTTTGTTGCTCTGGGGGCTGTACCGCGTGCGGCTCCATCGAATCGCGAGGGAATTCAACATGCGCCTGGAAGAGCGGGTCGACGAGCGCACGCGCATCGCCCGCGAGCTACACGACACGCTCCTGCAGAGCTT
>DATAYL010000396.1:0-8736 GCA_036272575.1 Bryobacteraceae bacterium
TCACAAATCCCCCAGATCCAACCGCCGGAGTCGTCTTCGTTTCGAACGCTTACTTCGAAACACTTGGCATCCGATTCACAAGCGGCCGTGATTTTGATATGCGCGATAGCAGCGCCACTGCTCCGTCTGTCGGGATTATCAACCAGGCGTTCGTCCGTAAGTTCTTCGGCAGCGCGAACCCGTTGGGACAGAAAATCACCAAGATGGCCAATACGCCGTTGTGGACCACGATTACTGGCGTAGTCGAGGATGCTAAGTTCAGCGATCTCCGCCAGCCTGCTCCTCCCTTGCTCTATATTCCTTATAGCCGCGTGAATCAATGGATCCCGCCGCAATTTCACGGAGACGGTTCCTTGTGGCTGCAAGTGCGCGGCCGGCAAAGTGTCGCGGGGCTGAGTTCCGATTTGCGGCGGCTGACCGAACAACGTTTCACCGCCGGCACAGTTATTGCGCAGCATCAGTTGATTGACGATACTTTAGTGCGCGAGCGCTTGCTCGCCAATGTCGCTAACCTGTTCGGAGGATTAGCGCTTCTGCTTGCGGCACTCGGACTCTACGGAATCATAAGTTACGCGGTGGTTGAGCGAAGACGGGAGATCGGCGTGCGCATGGCTGTTGGCGCCGGACCCATTTCAATACTCGTCCTTATGCTGCGCGAATCCGCGTTACTGGGTGCCGCCGGCACATCGGGCGGAATTGTCGCGGCCCTGGCGCTCACTCCGTTAGCTAAAGCCCAACTCTACGGACTTGCGTTCAATGACCTTACAACCTTTGCTGGTTCCGCGGGAACGTTACTTGTGATTATCTTTGTTGCCACGCTGATTCCGGCGTCTCGCGCGGCCAGAACCGAGCCGATCAGCGCCTTGCGTTATGAGTAGATGTTCTTCCATGAGAAGGATTGTTGCTGTTCATCAAGTATGAGCCGGTTTTCTCTTTTTTACCCTTCTTCCATTCGCATGTATGAAAGCGTGCGCTGCTCTGTCAAGGTTTTTGTTTTGGGTGTTTTGTCGCTGTTTGTATAATGATGGCCGCCCGCATCGGTCGCTCGGACCAGGTATTCCCAATCCACCTCAACAGATTCCGCCGGCTCGCAACGAACTGATCAGCCATGCCGAGCCTCACAAGTGATTGCCAAAGTGATTCTCGCCGGGGTGCATCACGAGTATCAATGGGCTAACGCGACATGAGTTCCGCGATGGAGTTATTGCGGACCACAGCTAGCGACTTGCGGTCAGAAATAGAGTTCAGAAAATCAACCTCGTCCCTCAAGAATTCGATCTCAGGTCTACCCAACCACTCGACAGTGAATGCGCCGCTATAACCGTGATTCATTAAGAAAGCGACGATCTCTGCTATTCTGACCGCTCCAGCAGGAAGCGGAGTCAAATCGTCAAAAATGCCGGACGGGGAAAAAACATTCGCTGGGTCGAAAGCTCGCGTTCGGCCGGATGCATTCTTTAAGTGAACGTGTTTCACGAAGGGATTCCATTGCTCGAGGCAGTCAACCGGATCTGTACCAAACTCCCAAACGTGAAAGGCATCGAAATTGAGGCCGATCCGGGACCACTTGTTTCGGTCGACCTCTTCCACAAACCGGTCAACGTTTTCCTTACTGTCGAGGAGCGTGCCTGGATGGGTCTCAAAAACAATATCTTTTTCTTTTTTTTCCGCGAATGCCTGAACTTCGTGCAAGCGCGCAAAAAATCTGGCCCAGTCCGAGTCAGTGGCATCGTATCCCGATAATCTGCCAGTAAAGAGTCGAAGGATCGGAATGTCCAGACCTTCACAGGCAGCCATCTTCTTAGCCAACTCGCTCCGCCAACAGTCCGACCGGCTGGAGAAATCGGTCAGATCGAGGTAGGCACTTAAAGCAACCAGCTTCATCTGTCCCTCCGATTCTTTCCGTCGCCAAATATCCGCGCCGCTGTTGTGCCAATGCGGCTCCCAGAGTTCCATTCCGTTGAATCCACATTCTTTTGCGTAGGCGATAATTTCGGCAGGCGAATACAAGTACATTCGAAAGCTGATTGTACTTATGGAGCAATCCATCATTCGTTTCTCCTTTGATACAGAAATCAAGTTATCGTCAAACTTATTCTCGACTGAGTTGCGATTCGACAGACAACTCACCGAGAGGCCTTGAGCGGGTGGCGGTCATCGACTTCCTGGCGCTTGTGCGAACGGGGCTCGTGGAATTGCGCAAACTTTGCGGGAAGAACGCTACATTCTGAAAAGAATGTAAGATCCATTGGTTACACGACCATGTGCGCAAAATAACGCGAGTTTGAAATATGTCAGGTTAAATGAGCGAAAATGTGCCCACTAAAGTTTATGCCCTACGAAGGATTGCAGATAGTCGCGGCTCTCGAAGATTTGGGCGGCACGGCGCTCGTTAAATGGCTGCAGGAGCATTGCCGAGACAACACGAGAGAACGCAGGAGGGAATTGTTAGTGCCTTCATCGCCCATCAAGGGGCGAACGAAAATGTCTCTAAGCCAATTTCAGCGGGACCGCCAAACAAGGAGCCGATGTTTCTGCCAGGAACGATAAAACCGAATTTACCGGCTGAAAAATCAATAGCGGAATCGTTCCAGACGTCAACAACCTGTCCGTTCATCCTGGTGGTCGCGGAACCCTTCGCAATGGAAATCTGCACGTTGAAGTGCTTGCCATCGCCTCCCAAATAGCTTTTCTTCACCTCTTGGCTCGGGTTTCCATTGACAACTCGAGAACGATACAAATACTGGCGGTCTGCTTCGAAGCGGCAGAGGTCGGTCTGGGACTTATACGTTATGAACCACTGGAGACGCTTACCCTTGCGCAGTTCAGCCGTGAACTTTATAGTTCCGGCAAGAGGCGACCGTGTGTAGGCAAGCACACCGCCGCCGCGGTGAACCATCTCATTGTTATCTCGAGTCCAAGAGGCGGAATCGGTCCAGCCAGCCAACATGTCCGAGATTGCGACCCTGTTTTCGTGAGGCGACAGGCGAAGAGCGAACTGGCGGTTTTCACCTGGCACGAATTCCACATCCTGCGATTGGGATATAAATCCATCGGCCGAAACAAGTAGCGTGTAGCGACCGGGAGGAATCATGTTGGGACCGCCGTTATGCAAGTGCGTGGTGACGCCGCCTGATCCCTTGAGGGTCACGTCGGCCTGAGCCGGAAAAACTTCCAATCGCAAAGCGGCCGGCGCTTTTGGCTGCGGCTCCAGGATCGCGTCGGTGCCGCTGATCACAACTTGTTCGCCTGCGCTGAAGGCGCGAGTAAATGCCTTAGGTTCGAATCCATTCTTTGTAATTCGTATCTGGTGTTGTCCCGGCGACAAGTGCGACGATACAAAACCACCTGAGGGATTGGTCTGTCCAAATGAAGTACCATCTATCAGGACTTCTGCCCCAGCTACGCCTCTCTCCACCTGCAGCGAAGCGAATTGCGGCTTTTTTTTGGTCAGGCTTAGATCGATAACCGCTTCTTTGCCGCTCTGGACTTCCACCATTCCCGAACGATTCTCGAAGCCTTCCTTCGACACTGTGACTTTATAGGATCGCGAGGGAAGGTTGATAATTCGGAACCTGCCGTTCCGGCTTAACCTGCGCAATCCATATCCGTCGAGAGTAACTGCAGCCCTGTCTTCTCCAGTTGCAATCAAGAGAACGCCACCGCGAGAACGATGCAGAACGACTATGAATTGCGTCGCGGCTCCATCATCCAGCGAGGTGGACCAGGCGTCCGTCCCTTCGGCGAAGCGCAGCGTATGCGGACCTGGAGCGATATCCAAAGAGTCAACCTGGCTTAAGCGCGTAACGCGGCCCCGATCGAGTGAAACGGCAACCCGATGCCCATTGCCAGAAAGTTTCAACTTGCCTCCGGACAACTCACCGAGTATGGCCGTTATATTTTCCCCGGACAACTCGGGAGCGCTTGGCATCTCACGGCGTCCTGTGTCGATTTGAAAGACGGCCCTGTATCCATCGGGTGTCGAAATCGTTACTGAATGTGCGCCTTGAGTCAAATTCTTGAGTGTAAGAATTCCGTCAACGAGGGATTCCCCTGGCGCTCCGTCCACGATCACGTTTGCATCGGGTAGATCTGCGAAAACCTGAACTGGCGGGCCTGGGGGCGCAGGCGGAGGGGGCGAATCCGGCGGAGGAGCCATTGTTGCGGGCTTCGATGCAGGCCTGGTTGTGCGAACGATTGTCTTATTTGACACGGCCGGCGAAGGCGCGTGATGAGACAAGCTGATCCGCAATATCAATGCGAAAACAATAATGCCGCATAACAACAGTGTGACCGGAACGAGATATTTCTGTGCCAGAAAGACATATCTTCCGATTGGGTTCCGCGATCGTTTCGGCTGCGCCGAAAACTGCCCAGTCAGATTGCCTTCATTCGTGCGTTCAGTGGGAACGGTTTCGAGGAACCGTTTCCTTTGCTCGCCGCTCATCTCACCGGCCGGCGTTCTTGGCGTGCGCTCATCACGCTTTGATTCGTTGGCCTCTCCCGGCGGCGGATCTATTACGGGCGCATTCTTGCTATATAGATTGGCAGCCTCTGGCTGTGGGTCATAACCGCGGGATTCTATCCGCTGCTCGAGCTCTTCCAGGTCCGGATCATCCTTGAATTTTTTGAGAGCGTTCCGCAGCAAATCGGAAGCGCTCTCCCATCGATTCGCCGCCATTTCTCTCTGAATCTGGCGCAACCATCGCTCCTTTTCTTCCTCGATATTGCACTGTTCCTGCTTCTTGCGCAGCCGTTGTACCGCCTCGGCCAGTAAAGGATGCGAACCGTAGATCTCACCCGTAAGCCGCCACGTCTCCAGTGCCTCGCTCCACTCAGCGGCGTTCTCATGAGACTCGGCTTTGCGAACCAGTTGCGCAATCAAATCCCGGCGCTCGCGGGCTTCCCGTAGCGCATTTTGAAAATATGGCTCATCCGGGAATCTGGCGGCGGCTTGCTCAAACAGTTGTACACGCCGGGCTAAGTCATCTTCTGCCTGGATTGCATTTTCTATTTCCGCTATGTAATTCGCGAGCTGCTGGCGTCTGGCCCCTAACGCATTCAGGCGTTGCGCCTGGAACGAAGGCTGTCCGGGATACTGCCGCAACCATGTGTCGCATATCTCAAGCGCACCTGTGGGATCGCCCGACGCCAGCTTTTTCTGCGATTCACTCTGCGCTTGGTTGAACCGTGCAAACTCTTCCTGGAATTTCCTGCAGCTGCGAGTGAATTCCGTGTCACCTCCATCCGGATCCAATTTTCTGGCCCGTTCCATCCGGTTTTGCGCAACCGCGAAATCTCCTTCGCGCCAGGCATCGAACGCGGACTGGTGAAGACGGTCCCTCTGTTCAACTTGCGCCCGGTAATCGGCTTCATCCTGCTTGATCTCTGCCAGGAGGACGCGCACCTCGGCATCGGCAGGCCGTAGCCGCAGGATCTGCTCCAAATTACCGCGAGCTTGCTGATAATTGCGCTTCGTGCGGCTCTGTAGAGCGAGGTCCAGCAACTCGGCGATTAACACGGAGTCGCGCTGGGTCTCAATATCCGTCTTCAGGCTTCCTAATTCCGTGTTATCCGGATCAAGAGCCAGCGCTTCATCTACCTTTTGCAACGCTAAAAAAAACTCATCTTCCTGCAGCCGGTGAGAGGCTTCTGACACGAGCCGTTCCACACCGACTCTTTTCTTTTCCTGCTCCAGTTTGCGGCGGAGCGCCGAGATACCTGTGTGCAGCGAACCTTCATCTTCGAGATCGGCGACGATTTCGGACGCAAATGCGAGATTACCGCCAGTTAGAGCCCGCTCGGCCCGCTCAATGCGAGGCAACACGCGGCTTTCCTCAAATTGCACCATGGTCGCGTTCCGATGAAAGGCCCCCTGAAGGCAGTCGGAAAACTCTCGAACGTTGGTGAAGCGGCGAGACGGCATCTTAGCCAGCGCCTTCGCAATCACTTGAGCTACTGCCCGGCTGATGTTCGGATTGCGCTCGAAAACCGGCGTCGGGATTTGGTTCAGGATCGATCTGGATACTTCCCGCGCAGAGCTTCCATCGAACGGAAGCGTTCTGGTTAACATCTGATAAGCCACTACGGCCAGCGAAAACTGATCGGAGAGAGGAGAGGCGCCGCCGGCTTCGATTTGTTCCGGTGCAAGATAGTGGGCTGTGCCCTTAACTCCTGTCGTCGATCCGATGGATGTCAGGTGTGCTACGCCGAAATCGATGATCTTGACTGAATCGTCTTCAAGGATAAACAGATTGCTCGGCTTCAGGTCGCGGTGAATCAATCCGCTTTCATGCGCAACGTAGAGTCCGCGACATGTCTGGGAGATCACGTCGATGCAGCGTGCCGGCGTAAGGTGTTCCGGACTGTTCTTCATCAGGCGATCAAGTGTCACGCCGCGCAGCAGCGGCATCACGAAATAGGGCTTCTTGAATCCGTTTTCGGAAAACTCACCGATGTCGAACACTTCGACGATGTTCGGGTGGCACAGGTCAGCGAGCACCTTGGTTTCCCGGCGGAATAATTCCAAAGCGAGCGGATCGGGCCGGTCGCGTACTGTCTTCACCGCCACCAAACGTTTCACTACTTTGTCATATGCGGAATAGACGACGCCCATGCCCCCTTGACCGAGGACCTCGCGCATGTCGTAACGCACGAACGATGTGGTCAGAATCCGCATCTTCGCCAACGAATGTAGACGCTAGGCGTCTGAAAGGCGCTCCTCATTTGGGCCGTGCTCAGATTGCGACAACTGGAACTGGAAGGGTCTTACCTTTTCGGAGAGATCGTGCCTCGATGCGATCAGCAAGCCTTCCGAGTAACGATATTCCACTAAATAGATGTGAAACAGGTCAAACCAGCGGCGCAGGGTTTCGCGGGAGGCGCTCATGAACGATTCCTTGGTAAAGAGCGGTATCACGAACGACATACCCTGACTCGCCATACTACCTGCCTGGCCGCTCGCTGCCGCTGCTTCACGAAAAAACCTGTCAGGGTCCTCGACACAGAACACAGCAAGACCGCCCGTTCCGAGGAAGGCTTCGGTAGGCGATACCCAACGGCGATCTCGAAACAATTTTTCGAAGCTGGGCATCTTGGTCAGGCGCTGAGCAAGGTCCGGATGCGGAGCCTCGGATGCCGTGATTACCTGCTGGAGTCGTTGCGCCTGCTCGGGAAAAACCTTCATCAGGCTGGAAAAATAGCGCTTCATTGGAGTTGGTTTGGATGGAGCGGGTGGTTTGTCTTGTCGATACGCGTGACCGCTGATCCAATGCCATCCATAACAGTGGGCTTGGGCAATGGCCTTCCACGTGTCGGGATTTATGTTGCCGGGAAACACAAATTCAAGAGCTTGACAGGGCGGTGCAAAACTTTGTATTAGCTCAGCGACAAACTGACGCAGTTTTTCCAGTTCGTCCGGAGACAATCCGCCCGGAGGATAGTCTATGTGATATGCGTGAAAGAATTCCGGCCCTGGACCACTATCCAGGTCAGGACGGGACTCGACAGCAACACTAATTCCTGCCGTCACGTCTTCCCTCCATGGCTCGTGGGCGTTTCGATTCGCGGAAACCCGTTTGCTCGACGAGTTCCACAAGCAGTTCGTCCAAATCGTGAGCCGCTGCGATCAGAATGCCTCTGTCAGTGGGGGTTTCGGCAACATAGAGATCGAAGAAGCCAAAGTACTTAGTCAGTAGCTCCATAGGCGCCGCGAGAAACGCTTCCGAGTCAAGCAAGGGAACCACTAACGGCATCTGCTCCATAACGGGATCTTTCGTAAACTCCGCTAGAAGCTGTTTGCCGGCTTCCGCGAACTGTTCTTGACTCATTTGCGAAAGAAAGAAGGTGTATCCGCCGCGTCCCATCAAATTGTGCCGCGCCAGATCCTGATCACCGAAAATATAACTTTGCTGTTTGGGCATTCCGGGAAAGATGTCATTTGCTCGAAAGTTGTGTTTCTTTTCTGTAAGTTTCCGATAGGCCGCGCGAAAATCGACCTTAGTAACTTCGTCGTATTTGGGCAATCGGATCGGTCCTTTACCAGGACAAAACCCCATGCCGATGAGCGGTAAGTATTCAATCGCATTGAGCAGAAAGTGCTCGATAAGATGCGGGTAGGTCAGTGTCTCATCGAAGAACGTAAATCCCCGAACGATAGCTTTCTGCTTGATCCATTCGATCAGGTTTTCAAAGAGTCTAAGAAAACGAGGATCTGGCTTGGTATGAGCTAGATTTTCGAAAGTGGCAGGCATCCAGTAAAGAGACCAGTTTTCTTTCCAACTCTCGTTCGGCCAATGCTTGTGGATTGGCCACAAGAGATCATCCAACTCGCGGGTTGAGATTCGTTTGCGGCTTGGGTCCGGCGGGGGAGCAACCGGTTGCAGGGGCTCCGCTGGCTTTCCGACGGGAACTTCGCGGATTTTAAATGATGAAAAGACGAGGCCTGCCTCAGAAATAAAGGCCGGCTGCAGCCGTTCCATCGATTCGTGCGGGGTCACTTTTGCCATGGTGGTTTGGTTCCTTTGTGCTTATCAAACGGCGAGTGGTCTTGAACGGTCGGATAAGGAAGCCGGCCGGTAGTGACCCCGCTGCCGCCGAGAGCAGGAGCCACAGGTCCCACACCGTCCGGTGGTTTTATTTTGCCTAGGGCTTGCTTCGCGGCAGCTCTCTTGTTTTCCGCATTGGTCTTAGCGGCATCTGCGAGGCGTCTCTTTGCTTCGGCATCACCTTGCAATC
>DATAYL010000397.1:0-18653 GCA_036272575.1 Bryobacteraceae bacterium
GACGTTCTACCGTGCGGAAGAATACCACCAGCAATACCTGGCAAAGCGCGGGATGAGGCAGTGCCATATATAGAGCAGGTGCGTGCTATATTGTGTGAGGCGGGCCTACGCCGCCACCTTCCTGCGTTGTTTTCACCCGAACCGGGCGCGTAGCTCAACTGGCAGAGCAAGTGACTCTTAATCACTAGGTTGTAGGTTCGATTCCTACCGCGCTCACCAGCTAAGTCACTGCATCAGCCCGCAGGGCGACGTCAGGTTTCCTTCTCTAGTTGTTCGCGCTTTTCGCATCCCAAGAAAGCCGATTGTGGCAGGCCCCGGATTTCGTAATGCTAGGCAGCTTGCGGATCGCGGGTCTCGCGCACGGTCACGGATGTTTTGTGTTTGCTTGCATGATGCCGTTTGGCGTGACTGGCATGCGATTTCACGTGATGAGGCTTGGCGGACGAGACGACGCAGGTGCAGATGGCTAGCATGCCGATCGTTAGAAGTCTGTACATGATCAATTAGTGCCACCTGGAAGAGACCTTCTCAAACGAGAATCGCCACCGAATCCGGAGGCAGCGTGATGGCGTCTCCGGCTAATTCGTAGTCGCTTTCCGAACAGAGCAACACTTGCGCGACACTCTCTATTGAAATCCGTTGGCGGGATTGGGCCAGATTGTAGACCACCTGAATCGGGCCGCGCTTCATCGCGAGCCAAGATGCGTCGGCATCAAAGGAAACGTCTACTTTGTCCAGGCGCCCATCGGTCAGGCAGGAGTATTGGCGTCTGAGAGCAATAAGTTTTTTGTACCAGGCGAGCAGGTCGCTGTGAGGCGGTGTGGAGAGTTCATCCCAGAGCAGTTTTGAACGATCCATAGTTTCCCTGTCTTGCGGGTCGGGCACGTCTTCGGGGGCCCAACCGAAGGCCTTGAATTCGTTCTTACGACCCGCTGAGACGTTCGCGGCTAGCTCGTGATCTTCATGATGCGTGAAGTACTGAAACGGCGAGGACGCGCCGAATTCCTCACCTTGGAAGAGCATCGGGATGTAAGGAGACGTGAGCACGAGGGCGGCTGCAATTTTGGAGCGGCCCAGGCTGGTCAGATGAGAGAGTCGCTCCCCGGCCGCGCGGTTACCAACCTGGTCATGGTTTTGCGCATACGCGAGGAAACGGTGCCCGGAAAGTTTACACACGCTTTTGCCATGAATGCGTCCGCGATGCGGAGAGGGAACGCCGTCGTAAACGAACGGGCGGCCCAAAGCCTTCGCGAGTTGGGAGAGCGAGCCGAAGTCCTGGTAATAGCCGCTGGTTTCACCGGTTAGAGTGGTGTGCAAAGCGTGGTGAAAATCGTCGCTCCACTGGGCGTCTATGCCGAAGCCGCCCGCATCGAGACAGGTAACAATGCGCGGATCATTCAAGTCGCTCTCCGCGATGAGAAAAAGATAGCGGCCTAGATGTGCGGAGAGAGTGCTTACGGCGCGTGTCAACTGTTCCAGGAAGTGAATCGCCGAATGATCGAAATAGGCGTGGACCGCATCCAGGCGCAGGCCATCGAAATGGTAATCCCCCAACCACATACGGGCGTTGTCCACAAAAAACTGGCGCGTTTCGACACTGCCTTCGTGATCCAGGTTTACGGCGGAGCCCCACGGCGTATGGTACACGTCGGTGAAATAAGGGCCGAAGCGTGGCAGATAATTGCCGGCTGGTCCGAGGTGATTGTAAACCACGTCGAGAATAACGGCGAGGCCTTTTTGATGACAAGCGTTCACCAGTGTTTTCAGTTCGTCTGGTGAGCCGTAGATGTGGTGCGGTGCGTAAAGGTCGACACCGTCATACCCCCAACCGGCGTCTCCAGGAAACTCGGCGACCGGCATGATCTCCACGTGAGTGATGCCGAGTTCTGCCAGATAGTCAAGCCGCTCGATGGTGCTCAAGTAGGTGCCGGCCGGTGTAAACGTTCCAATATGCACCTCATAGATGAGGGCGCTCGAGAGAGGCCGAGATTGCCAATGGGCATCGCTCCACGCAAATGAAGAATGATCCACAAGCTGCGAAGGCCCGTTGACGCCTTCCGGCTGGAACTGGGAACGGGGATCGGGAAGGGGATCGCCCTCGTCGAGTACAAAACGGTAAGTAGATCCGGGTCCGGCGTTTGCAACCTTTGCGCTCCACCATCCGCGCTCATCCGACTCGAGCGGGTACAGGTCGGTTCCGAGCTTTACAGCAACGGTCTTGGCACGAGGAGCCCAGACTCCAAATTTGTGCATTAGTTTATCTCCGTAGGCCAACTAGGTTTTGGTAAGCAATGCGACGGGAAATCGTTTTAACAGACTCGAAAGCTGTATCACGGGTCCGGTTACTTTCTCCTGAGTCAGGACGTTAAACCAGCCGCCGCTTGAAAGCTCGACGGTGGTGTCCTCCCAGTCACCCTGCAACTGCCAGGTCAGCCTGGGAACTATCACCGCGATCTGTGCTCCACGTTCGAAGCCGACCAGATGTCTGGCTTTTGCGCCGCCACCGGTGAGAGGCCGGTAACTTCCAGCTTCACCGAAAGCGGCACGATGTGCGCGGCGCGTACCTAGCGCGTGATACGTGGTCCAGAGTTTGGGAAGCCCCGCGTCCATTTTCGCCCAGACCTGTTCGACATTTAGTCCGGGAAGTTCGGCCAACAAGCGGCGACGTACTTGATAATCGACGGGCCGGCGATTGTCCGGATCAACCAGGCTCAAATCCCATAACTCTTCGCCCTGATAAGTATCCGGAATACCGGGCGCGGTAAACTTCAACAGCGTTTGTGACAGCGCGCTGATACGTCCGGGTTCCACCAAGCGCTTAACGAAGTTTTCAAAATCTTCAATAAAATTGCGGTCGCGATAAATGGCTTCGATGAACGCTTTCGATGCCGCTTCGAATTGCTCGTTGGGCGAAAGCCAATTTGTGCGCTGCTTGGCTTCGCGCGAGGCCTTTTCCATGTAGGGCAACAAACGATCGGTGGAAATAGGCCACGCGCCAATCATCGTTTGATAGAGAAGATACTCGGTATTACGGTCGGGCAGGCCCCCGGATTTGTACTTTTCGTTGACAGCGGACCAGCGTTGCAAAGTCTCATTCCAAAGAATAGGCATCTCAGAGAGGAGACTAATGCGGACTCGAACGTCCTCACTGCGCTTGGTATCGTGCGTCGAAGTAGCGAGCATGGTGTGCGGATGGGAGTTCTGGGCGGCTTCGCAGAAGCTGTGAAAATCGGCTACGGACACGCCAAACCGGCCCGGATCTCCGCCGACTTCGTTCAAGGAAATGAGCCGGTTATAACAATAAAAAGCGGTATCCTCTACGCCCTTGGCCATGGCAGGCCCACAAAACTGCTGGAAGAGCATGACGAATTCCGACTCGAGTGAGCCGCGCACGCGCAGCAGCAGGATGTCGCGCATGAAGTCGAATAAGCCGGCGTCAATCTCGGGGCGGTTTTGTTTGGCTGCTTCAACAGCGACATCCGTGTAGTATTTGTCGTCGTCGGTAAGCTCGTCACGGACAGGCGCGATATACGTGCGGTAGACGGGAAAGCAGGCAACGACTTCGCGTATGGCGCGCATTGCATCGTGCCGCGTATAGTCTCGTTGATTCCGATGCGATTCGCAAATTTCGGTAAGCAGGGTGGTGAGGCGGTTCACGTCGCTGCCCAGCAGATCGCGCAGGACACGATGCTTCTTGTCGCGGCAAACGGCGGCGTAGTCGGTGGGTTCTCCCGTAAAGTTAGCGTAAATCTCGTTGAATCGTCCTTCGTTATCGCCATCGACGAACAGGCCGCCGGCTTGATTCAGATAGTCATAACCAGTGGTTCCGTCGATAGGCCAGTCGTTGCGAAACTTCTCGCCCGGCTCCAGGATCTTTTCGGCAACGATCCACACATCGGGAGCCTCCTCGCGGAGGCGAACAAAGTAATCGTAGGGATCGCGCAATCCGTCGGGATGATCGATACGAATGCCATCCAGCACGCCCTCACGCAGCCAACGCAGAATGAGAGCGTGGGTTTCGGAGAATACCTGAGGGTTCTCTGAACACAGGGCAACCAAAGTATTGACATCAAAAAAGCGCCGATAGGGTAGATCCTGTTTGGCCGTTTCCCAAAAGGCGAGGCGGAAGTTCTGTTGTTCCAGGATGGCGTCGAGCTGATCGGCGTCACGGTTGATCTCCCGTAACACGGAATCCACGGCTTCGGCAATAAAGGGCGTTTCGCTAAAAAGGCGATCCAGCATTTTATGAAGCACGTTCTTGTCGCGATGCCGTTCGATCTTGCTTTCCCGATCGGTTGAAGAGGCGCTCGGCAGCCGGTGCAATGAATCGGCGAGGAAAGCCAGATACTCCGATCCGGTAGTAGCGGCGGCGGTATGGAGAATGGGTGACAAAGAACGGGGAGCCATGGGAAATTCCTTGTCGAAATACGCAACCACGAATTCCCCGCCCTGCCGCTTCAGCTCAACCTCGCCGCGGCTCAGAACGCGCCCATAATGATCGCCCAATACGGGTACCAGCAGCTTGTTGCGCAGCCTCTCGTCCGGGGATTGCCAATTGATATCGAAATAAGGAGCGTAGCGGCTCGAAGGACCGTTTTCCCAAACATCCCACCAGAGGCGGTTGCGGCGCCCACTTATGGCCATGTGGTTCGGCACGATATCGAGTACCTGCCCCAGTTCACATTCGCCTAAGCGCTTCGAGAACCGATCGTGGGCTTCGGCGCCTCCCAACTCTTCATTCACTTTGTGGTGATCGACGACATCATAGCCATGCTTGCTGCCGGGAGCCGCTTGCAGATAGGGCGAACTGTAGACGTGTGAGACGCCGAGCTGGCGAAGGTAGTCGGCTATGCCGGCGGCGGCGTCAAAGCCGAAGTCCGCATGCAATTGCAATCGATAGGTTGCTAAAGGGAAACGGGCCATTCTGAGGTAAGAGGGTCATTCAACATTCCTGGTTTCGCCAGGAACGTTACCGACATCCATATGGAGTGTAATGGAAGTAGATGCTGTACGAAATTGAGAGTCCGGCCACCGAACAGAATGCTGTGATCCTGCTTCATCAAACGGACAATGTCGCGGTGGCTCGGGTAGCTCTGTCGCCTGGGCAAGCCGTTTTGATTGCGGGAGAGCCGGTAACCGCGCGATCGGCCATACCGGCCGGGCATAAAATCGCCCGCCAGCGAATTGGGAGCGGGGAACAGGTTTTCAGATACGGTAATGTCATCGGAACAGCTAACTCCATTATTGAACCTGGCGAACACGTGCACACACACAACCTGCAATTTCAGGAGTTGACCACACGGGTTCCAGAGAGGAAACCTGCCAAGGCGACGCGAACGCCGGCGGGCAACGAGCAAAGCTTCTACGGATTCAGACGCGCCGATGGACGTGTCGGAACACGCAATTATATTGCAGTGGTGGCGGCCAGCAACTGCGCGGCACATACGTCGGAACTGATCGCACGCAGTTTTTCGAAAGAGGTTCTACCAGCTGGAGTGGACGGGATTATCGCGTTCCCACATGGCGAGGGCTGCGGACACACGATTGGCCCCGATACGGAACAATTGCAGCGCACGCTTGAAGGCGTGCTGCATCATCCCAATGTATCGGCAGCGCTGGTGCTCGGTCTCGGCTGCGAAGTGAATCAAGTAAGCCACTATTTAGGGAGTGCCGCATCGCAGGGCACCGAGGAAACGCTACATGGTCTCACTTTGCAGGAAAGCGGCGGGACTTTGGGGGCGGTCGAGCAGGCCCGCGAACAAATCGGCCGGTTCATTCAGCGGGCAGCCGCCGAAGAACGCGTCAAAGTACCGGCTTCGAAGATTTCACTGGGACTTAACTGCGGTGGTTCGGACTCGTTTTCCGGTATTACAGCCAATCCGGCGCTCGGCTACTGCTGCGATCTGATTGTGCAGCAAGGCGGCACGGTGGTGCTGGGTGAAACCACAGAGATATTTGGAGCGGAACATATTCTGGCAGCCAAGGCGCGGAACGCCGAGGTTGCAGAGAAATTGCTGGCCTGCGTGAGCCGGTACAAAGCCTATCTGCGCCAGTTTGGCGGGAGTTTCAACGACAATCCGTCTCCAGGGAATAAGGAAGGCGGCCTGAGCAACATACTCGAGAAGTCGCTGGGCGCTATCGCGAAAGCAGGTTCAACAACGCTCGAAGACGTGGTTGGCTACGCGGAGCGGGTTAAGAGTAGCGGCTTTGTGTTCATGGATACGCCCGGCTATGATCCGGTTTCGATCACCGGCCTGGCGGCAGGCGGCGTGAACCTGATTGCGTTCACGACGGGCAGGGGCAGCGCGATCGGATTCCCCAATATCCCGGTACTAAAGATTGCAAGCAACTCCGCGATGTTTCGCCGCATGAAGACCAATATGGACATTAACGCCGGGCGAATTGCCGATGGCAGTTCTACGGTGGAAGAAGTGGGCCGGGAGATTTTTGAAGCGCTGTTAAGGGTGGCTTCGGGTGAAAAAACCAACGCGGAAAAGCTCGGCCATCACGAGTTTTCGCCCTGGAGAATCGGTCCGGTTCTTTGAATTCTTCTACACTGCAATAGTGTGTACTTGTATTTCTCGCAGTGTTGTAGCACTTCTACTCGGCGCTGCCACTCTTCTGCCAGCGGCGGATTCCGCTAAGCGGCCGGTTACGCTTGACGATTTCCTGGGACAGCACCGGACCCGGCAGATCGTTCCGACCTGGGCGCCGAACGGCAATTCATTCTTCTATCAGAAGGATGGCGTGGTCTTCCGGTATTCGCTGGAGCAGCATCGGGCAGACGAATGGTTCCGTCCGGATAATTTGAATCGCGAGGCGCAACCTCCTGTGCAGCCGAAAGCGTTCGGGTGGCAGAACCGGCGCGTTGCGTCGGATAACTATCAATGGTTTCCGAATAGCCGCGACTTGCTTGCCTCGGTCCGCGGCGACATTTTTATTGTGCGAGAGAACGGAAAATTCGAGCAGGTCACCAAGACCGAGATCGATGAGGAAGATCCGAAGTTGTCGCCGGACGGCAAGCTTGTGTCGTACCGCTGGAAAGCAAATCTCTATGTGCTGGATCTGGCGACGAAGCAGGTCCACCAACTCACGACCGATGGGACGCCCACGCTATTGAATGGGCAACTGGATTGGGTATATCCGGAAGAACTTGATTTAGGAACCGCCGTCTGGTGGTCGCCGGATTCCAAGCGAATCGCCTATCTGCAATTCGATGTCAGTCATGAATTCATGTATCCGCAAATCGATCTGACGGGGGAACGCGCGTTGAGCGAACCAGAACGTTATCCGCAGGCGGGAACGCCAAACGCCCTGGTGAGGCTCGGCGTTGTCAAAATTGACGCGACTCAAACGACGTGGATGCAGGCGGGTGAAACGTCAAAAGCGCTGTTGGCGCGGGTAGCATGGCTGCCCGATTCATCGCAGCTCGCGCTGGAACGCTTTTCACAGGTACAAGACGAGCTCGATTTGTTGTTCTGCAATCCCGAATCAGGCGCGGTCCACAACGTGCTGCATGAAGAATCGAAAACCTGGTTGAACGTGGCGGACAACTTGTTCTTCCTGAAGTCACGGCCGGAGTTCTTGTGGACGAGTGAGCGCAGCGGCTTTCGGCACCTCTATCGTTATTCGAACAAGGGAGAACTGTTGGGACAACTCACCCGTGGCGATTGGGGCGTGGAGGCAGTGTCCGCGATAAATGAAGCCGCGGGACGCGTGTATTACACGTCTTCGCAGGCGAGTCCGCTGGAAACGCAGCTCTACAGCGTGCCGCTAAAGGGTGGCGAGACCAGCCGCATCACGAAAGATGAGGGAACCCACCAGATCCATGCAAATGCGCAAGGCACTTTTTTTGTAGACACCTTCTCCAGCCTGAAAGAACCGGAGCAGACCGAACTGGCAAAGGCGGGTGGCGAACGGGTGGCGGTGCTGCAACCGCGCGACATGACTGTCAGCGAGCAGTACGACCTACAGCCGGAAAAGATCGAAGAGGTCAAGACGCCGGACGGAGTTACTCTCTACGGCCGCCTGATTAAACCCGCCAATTTCCAGGCGGGTACAAAGTATTCGGCGATTGTATCCGTGTATGGCGGACCGGGTGTGCAAAGTGTTCGCAACAGATGGGACGGTCTCAGTCTGGAACAGGTTTTCGCGAGCCACGGCTACGTGGTCTGGCAGTTGGATAACCGGGGATCGAATGGTCGGGGACATGCGTTTGAAGCGCCTATTTACCGTGATTTGGGCAGGCAGGAAGTGGCCGATCAGCGTCTCGGTGTGGAGCATCTGGTGCAAATGGGTTTTGTCGATCCGCAAAATATCGGCATCACCGGGTGGAGTTACGGCGGATACATGACGATTCATTCGCTGCTATTCGCTCCCGAGGTTTTCAAGGTGGGGGTCGCGGGCGCGCCGGTGACCGACTGGCACAACTATGACACGATCTACACGGAACGCTACATGGGGCTTCCCGAGCAGAACCCTAAGGGCTATGATGCCAGCTCGAATGTAAAGAATGCCGGACGGCTGCAGGGAAAACTCCTGATCCTGCATAACATCGAAGACGACAACGTGCTGTTCCAAAACAGCATGCAGATGGCGCGTGCGCTCGAGCAGGCTGATAAAAAGTTTTCAATGCAGATTTACCCGCAGAAAACGCATGGGGTGACCGGACCCCTGCGGAAACTGCTGTACCAGGCGATGTTGGATTTTTTTGATGCGCATTTGCGGCAAGCGCAGCAGAGCGCAAGGCTAAATTAGGGTTTGAGTGTACTGTCCCGGTTTTCGAGATATTTGATTAGCAGCACGGCGTTGCCATTTTCGTTGTAGAGCAGTTCGTCAGCGATCTGCTTGGCCAGCATAATACCGAAGCCACCAGGTCGCAGGCCTAGCTGGTTGCGAGTTTCGGTGTGCAGCAGCGGATTTTCGGGGGGATTGCTGAGCGCGGAGTGAACTACGTTGCCCACCGGGAACCCCGGGCCATCGTCGCGGACGTAAATAATAATAATGCGGTCGGTTCGTATAAGTGAGACGTCAAAAGTTCGGCACGGATCCAATCCGCAGCCGTGCTCGATGGCGTTGGCCACCAGTTCGTCGATGGCCAGCAGCAGGGCCTCCGCGAGACCTTCGGGGAGCTCGTCGAGCTGGGCACGAAACACCTCCCCGACCTGCTCTTTGGACTCCAAGGTCGGCGATACTGTAAGGGAGATCCATCCACGGCGATTCGATCTGACCTGGATGGGAGTGCTGTCTCGAATGATATTCCCGCCACTCACCTATGGTTATTTTGTCAAAGGTAAACGCCCGATGCGACCTACTCCGATTTTCGGCTTGTCAATTCTGAGGAATCCGCGCACGACGGACGGTATGGCGGCGCGGCTCACGGCCTGCGCGCTCCTGACGATTATGCCGGCCCTGGCGGCTAAGAAAGTGATTTCACCGACAACTAGCGGAAGCAATGAGCTGGTCGACATTGTCGCGACGCTGGTAATGGATCAGGACGAAGTGAAACAGAAGCTGGGTGCTGATCCAGGAGCGGGAGTCGTTCTCCTGGAGGTTCGTGTCACGCCCAAGACAGACAAATCAGTGCAGGTTAGCCCTGATGATTTCATCATTCTGGCTCACGACGACGGAGAAAGGTCGAGGCCTTTTGAACCCGAGGAACTGGCGGGAAAGGGCGCGATGGTTCTCACAAATTCCACGGCTTCACCGAAGAAAACCGGTCAGACTTTCGGGCTGGGCGGCATGATGGCGGGCGGTGGCGGTTCTCCCGGCAACCCGAAAGTAACTACCACAAGCACTAAAATGGATGAAAAAAGGACGGGAAATGAAGGGCTTGTGCAGGCCCTAAAGGCAAAAGAACTGCCGCAAAAGGATACAACCGATGAAGTGAGCGGCTACTTGTACTTCCCGTTGACCGGTAAGCACAAGCTAAAGAATATGGCTCTTTTATATCGAGGCCCAGCGGGAAAGCTGAACCTCGAATTTGTACACTAACGATTCTACTTAGTAGCTTCGGCGATTGAATTGATCTTGAGGGTATCGCCGTCCATGGTGCCATCGACGGTGACTTCTTTACCGGCGAAGGGTATAGCTTTCTCCTTCGAATCGGCATCGAACTTTACCACCTTGCTCCCTTCAACAACCATTACCGGATCCGCCCCTCCCTTAATGCACATATCTTTCACGCATTTGGTGTTAGCTTCGCTCACCGAATGGTGCTTGGCTCCGCAATGTGCATCCGAAATATAACCAGACATCTGGTCGGCTGCGGCCGTAAGCGAGAACACAGAGGCAGCTAGGAAACAGCCAAACATCAAAGTCTTCATGACGAGAACCCTCCCCGGGTAAGAACGCTTTCTAGTTTATCGCAGTCGAATGAGACCCAACGAATCTTCAAACTTCCAAAATTACGGGCATGATTAGGGGTCGCCGTTGTGTCTGCTTATTTAGGAACCGCTTGAGGTCTGTCCGAATTTTCTCCTGCATGACTCCCCAGTCACCGCGTTCTTCGGGTGTCGAAGCTTCGAGGGTACGAGCGACCACAGTGCGCGCCTCCTGCAAGACGGACGACCCCTCACTTGACACGAAACCGCGGCTTACAATTTCGGGTAGTCCTTCGCTCTTGCCGCTATGTTTATTGATGGCAATAATGGGCAACACAAATCCATCTTCCGAAAGGTGGCGCCGGTCGCGGATGATGATATCTTCGACTACGTCGTCCAGCGAGCCCGAGTCAATGCAGACGCGACCGACGGTGATCTTGTTGCCGCGCCGGGCGCCCAAGTGATCGAGTTCCAGGGTGTCTCCCGTTTCAAGCACGAAAGTATCTTCCAAACCCGCGGAACGAAGATGCTGGGCGAGCGCGACGTGCTTCGAAAGCTGCCGGTATTCGCCGTGAATTGGAATAAAGTAACGGGGCCGAACCAGGTTCAAGATGAGCTTGAGCTCCTCCTGGCTGGCGTGTCCGGAAACATGGACGGGCGGGTTCATCGTACCGTAAACCAGCTCCGCGCCGCGGCGCGCAATGTGATTCATCATCCGGTAAATGGCTTTTTCATTGCCGGGGATAATGCGAGAGCTAAGCACCACGGTATCGCCACTTTGCAACGACAAGTGACGATGATTATCGACCGCCACGCGTGACAGCGCCGACATCGGCTCGCCTTGCGTGCCCGACACCACTACAGCTACTTTTTCGGGCGCCATTTGCATGATGTCCTGCGGTCGTAGAAGAACGGAATCGGGAATCGAGAGCAGTCCGAGGTTATGCGCGATCTCGGTTACGTTCAAAAGGCTGCGCCCAAGGAAAGCAACCTTCCGGCCGTATTCGTCCGCCAGATCGAGAATCTGCTGAAGCCGATGAATGGAGCTGCTGAAGCAAGAAAGAATCAGGCGCCGCTCGCTGCGCACAAAGAGATCTTCCAAGCGGGGACGAACCGCGCGTTCGCTCTCCGTGTAACCGGGCCGATCGACGTTGGTTGAGTCTGAGAGCAGCAGCAGGACGCCGCGCTTGCCGTATTCAGCCAGCGTATGCAGATCGAAGAGCTGGTTATCGGTGGGAGTAGGATCGACCTTGAAATCTCCGGTATGGATTACGACACCGAGAGGAGTTGTGATGGCTAGAGCGACGGCACTGATAATCGAGTGAGTTACCCGAATGAATTCAATCTGAAACGGGCCGAGCGTGATGCGTTCCCCGGGCTTGACTATGCGTAGTGTGCTCTCGTCGAGCATTTCATGCTCTTCGAGCCGACGCTCCACCAACGCAAGAGTAAACTCGGTGCCGTAAACAGGCAAATTCACCTGCGAAAGCAAAAAGGGGACTCCGCCGATATGGTCCTCGTGGCCGTGCGTAAGAATCAGGCCGCGCACCATGCCGGCGTGCTGCTCCAGATAGCTGAAATCGGGCGTTACGATGTCTACCCCGAGCAATTCAGATTCAGGGAACATCATGCCCGCATCGACGACAATAATGTCGTCGCCATACCGGAGGGCCATGGAATTCATTCCAAATTCGCCCAGGCCTCCGATTGGCAATATCTGTAACTTCGGGTCAGACATATCGCAATAAGAAGCTAAAGAGTAACACGCAAGAAGGTTGAATCAAGCGGTTCAGGGCGCGCCTGAACTGATCGCGCTGCGGGCATGCTCAACCCAGCTTTCGTAGATATAGTCGCCCGAGGCGGACTCCCACACGGCTTCTGGAACCGCTTGCAGCTGATCCCGAGGGACAGCAGGGATGTTGCCGCCGAGAGCCTGGGTCAGGCCCTCGTTCTGTTTGGCATAGGAGCTGGTGAAACCGGCAACATGATTGGCGGCGGCCCAAGCGCCAATGTTGGTCTCTGGCATGGACTCGATCTGATTCTTGCTCCAGTTTGGAAATTTCAGCTTCTCTTCGAGCCAAAGCGCCGCATTTTTCGTGACAAAGTAGGGCCGGTGTGTGCCGCCTGGAACAAATTGGAAATCGAAGACGTTCTTGGACGAACCAAGCCGTTGGATGGTTGCCGCACGCAACTGCTCGAACCAGGGTTGCTCGTGATGGGTAATATCCACAACCGAGTCATCGGTACCGTTGATAACCAGGGTAGGCCCACGCTCGGCGTTCAAGGCGTACAGAGCGGGGCCGCGCTCGCCGAGAAAACTGACTGATTTATATGGGATGCCCTGGCACATCTTGCGGCTGTTATCCCAGTAGCCATTAGGCCCGTCAAGGTCGCCGCCACCCGCCAGCACACAGGCATGAATGCGCGTGTCGAGCGCACAGGTAAGCGCGCTCACGAAGGATCCCATCGAGAAACCCAGGACGGCGATTCGCTTTTTATCGACGTCGTGACGCGAGGAGAGATAGCTCACCGCCTGCATCACATCAGTGATCATCAACCCGGAAAGCCTGCGCGCCATGTCATCGGGCGAAAGTTCCGTATCGTGCTGCGAGGTGTGAGATAAGCGTTCCCGATTGCGCTCAAATTCTCCAACCGGATCATAGGTAAGAACGACGGCGCCCGCCCGAGCGTAGAGAATGCCGGACCAGTAAGAGTACCAGGATGATTTATCGCCGCCATGCCCGTTGACGATCACCAGCGCCGGATGCTTCGTGATGGTGGGTCCAGCTTCGTGATAGACGATGGCGGGGACGCGCAGGCTGTAGGCGGTGGCGTAGGATACCCGGTCGGCCGCTACGCCTGGGGCAACTGTGACGTTGCCGTAGAACTTGTCATCCACGTTGAACAGCTCAGGGTCTACATGCAAGGCGGCCTCAACCTGTTTGCGCATGTTGTCCCACGAGTTTCGTGAGGCCAAAAGAGACCAGGCCGCAACCAGAGCGAGCAGAAAAGAGCGTCGAAACCGCACGCCCTCATGCTAACGGAATTCGGGCGCGAGAGTGCGATGCGGGAAGATAAGTCTAATGGCGAAACCCGTGCTTGTCCCGTACCGCAACCCGAAAAAGGTGAAGGCCTATCTGGATGCGGCGGCCATCGCTGGGATTGAATTTTTAGCAGCTGATGTGGCGCAGCCGATCGTATTTGATGGCAGCGGCGGCCTCCTTCTGACGGGCGGAACGGACGTCAATCCGAAACTGTATGGAGCGGTTCCTCAGCCCGAAACAGACGAGCCGGATGACGAGCGCGACCAGGCTGAAGTGGAGCTTCTCGCGAAGGCTCTGGAGCGCGATCTACCCATTCTGGCAATTTGCCGTGGGATGCAGTTGCTGAATGTATTTGACGGTGGAGACCTGGTGCAGCACTTGGGTTCGGCTCGACATGACGTGGAAAGCGAAGATAAGGGACAGGCAGCTCACCCGGTCGCGATCGAGCGTGAGAGCCTGCTCAGCAGCATCGCGGGGACAGGTGAGTGGCAGGTGAACTCACGTCACCACCAGGCGATTCACAATCAGGGCAGCCATTTAAAGGTCACGGCGCGAGATCCCGCGGACGGAACGATCGAGGCGTTGGAACGGCCAGATCGCGGGTTTGTCCTCGGAGTGCAGTGGCATCCGGAAGATCAATTGGTCCACGCGCCGGAGCAACTGAAGCTGTTTTTGCGCTTTGGAGCGGCGATACAGGGTAACAGCCGGGCATTACCGCTTACTCACGCGCGCGGTTAAAAAGCGTTTCCGAACCGCGACCATAAGAGCTGCGCCGGAGTTCGATCATCACAGCCTCGGGTGGGCAGCCAAAGCGGATCGGGAGCGAAGAACAACCAATTCCGGCGCTCGTATAGCCCCGCATTCCGCCGTGCCTCCAGAGCCCATAGGCATATTCACGAGGACAGTGGGCGTTGTGCCGGACGGCACCGACCCAGGGAAGCCGAATTTGCCCGGCGTGGGTATGACCGGAAAGATAAAGATCGACACCCGACTGCGCAGCCTGTTCGTAAATCTCTGGCGCGTGCGCGAGTAAGATCTGAAACGCATCCGGCGGAACCTGGGCGAGCGCGCGGGTCAGGTCGTGGCACCTGAAATCGAAAGGATCGTCAACTCCCGCCAGCCAAAAAGACGCTGAATTCGCCTGAATTTCGACGGCCTCATTAACCAACATCCGTACACCCATCTCCTCTAGCTCATGGGCGATTTCGGAATCGTCGTGATTGCCCAGAATTCCGTAAATCCCATGACGCGCCTGGATGCTGCCGATGAGCTGGCGCATGAGAGGATAGACCGGTTCGCAAGCACCCTGATCTTCGAACCGGTAGTCGCCCGTCAAGACGCACAGGTCAGGCCGCAGATCGCTTAGCAGCGGGCTGAGGGCGTCCGCCAAGCCGGGCACGCCGTCGATATGAAAATCCGACAGGTGCAGCAGTGTAAAGCCTTCGAGTTTGGCGGGAAGGTCTTCAAAGGCGATGAACAGATGTCGAACTACCGGGGAAACGGCATTTCTTATCCCGCGGGAATACAGACCAGCCAGGCAAAGAGCCGATTTCAGCAAGGGCCGAGTGATCCGGTGTTCGAATTTGCGGTAAAGGCGGCCATGCCGGTACGTATGGCCAATGCTGGCGAAGTGCCGTTCTACAGCCAGCCGGGGCTCAAGCGCTTCCGCCAGCGAGTATGCGTCGGGTCGGGGAAACGGCAGTGCTACGGTCGTACTTTTGCGTTCAGCGCGTAAAGTCATGATTGAGAAGAAGTCATCCATTCGGATCCAGGCTACTAGGATCCAGGCCACTATTGGATAGCTGTTCCAATGTTATTTTGCGGCTTCGTTTGAGCTCCTCCCAGCGAACGCGATAGTACGCGGCTGCCAAACCGAACAGCAACAGCCAACCGGCGGAAAACATCCGCCAAGTGCCGGCGCTGCTCAAGTCGTCGACGGTCCAGTAGAGAAACACGTAGAAATTAACGCCGTAGTAGGCCAGGAGAAAGTAAAGCACATTTCTCATCCAGCGCGGTGAGCGAAAGATCGCCTGGTCGCGCCTGGTAAACATCTCGACGACGATTGGCAGAAGAAGAGCGAAAAGAATTAGCTGAAACACCCAAAACTCCTTGACCTCCCGGTCAGGATCGCGCCCGCCGAGCGCCTCCAAGTGCGCCCACAGCGAAACCGCTATGCCGAAAAGGGAAGCGGCCAGGGAGATGGCCAAGACCATTGAATAGGTGCGGCGCGATTGTGCTCTGCCATTCAATGTCTTTTATGCTCCAGGGGCCGGCTTTGGGCGGTAAAAACTCAATGCAGCAGAGATGCCGGACGGACCCACAGAATAATGTGCCGCGCCGGACACGATTTCTCCATCCTTCAAGATCTCATATATCTCAGCTAGGCTGGGGAACCTTATCCAGCAAAGGGTACGGGTGAGGTCCACACCCCTTAGTACATGGCTTATTCTTTCCAAGGATCTTCTTTCGAAGGCTCCAAATCGCCTCTTTGAGAACCTTCGTATTTGCCGCCCACTTCGTAATTAACCCAGAAGGAATTGTGAAATATTTACCGATGGGAAACCAATTCTGGTTCGCCCTGAGTAACAGCTGCGCATTGCCTAGCTCGACACGGCCTGCAAATTATACGTAAAGGGAATTATATTTCTAATCAGGAGCTTGCGCCGATTTACCTCGGTCAGAACAGGACAGAATACGAATGAAAGGGGAAGCCCGGGACTCCAGACCAGCTAATATCTTGCTATTAGCAGAGAGGCCGAGCCTATTGTAAACACTCGACTTTTGATTAGCGAACATTATAGATGATGATACTGAAATAAAAAAAAACTAAATACCCCCTTGTCTGACGGGCGAAAATCCGCTAACAATGTAAGAAATACATAAGTTCTTTGTGCCCGCAATATTCCGGTACACGGAATGGTTTAGCTGGGTAGAGAGCCACAGGACATGGGTGGTGAACTGTGGCACTGTTCTGGTTTTACAGTCGACGAAGTGGGGAAATAATGTACGTCCAAGCAGAGAACGCCTGCCAATCTGGCAGATTGCGATTTAAAATTCTTGCACCGTCCCGCAGGGAGATTCCGAATTCCTTGACTCACGATGTAGTGAGTTCGGAATGTCATTCTGACGTGTTGTTCGAGTTGCAGAGGCTACGTGGTCGCGTGTATGGCGAGGTGCCAGCTATTGCAAACACTCTGTTGCCGGATGGTAGACATTCCCACAAGTTCGACGCGTCCAACTGGCATATCGTTCTTGAAGATTCCGAGCAGGGTGTAGTCGGGTGCGCTCGATACCACAATGTATTCCAATTTGACGATTTGATCTGTAGTAAAGCGGCAATCGCTCTATCTCCCGAGACCGGTCCACGGTTTCGATCAATGTTCGATCGGCAGTTTGACAACGCTCGACGAATTGGAAAAAACTTTGGCGAGGCTGGCGCGTGGGCCTTAAGCCATACCGCCCGCTGCTCGACGGCTGCTGTCAATATCGCTCTAATGACCTACGCCCTAGCCGAATGGCTGGGCGCCGGACTGTGTGTAACAACAGCCACCACCCGACATCATTCCGCGTTGATTCTAAAACGCCTGGGCGGTAAAGCGTTCGCAAACTTCGAACCCTATTATGAGCCGATGTTTGAGTGCTTCATTGAATTACTCCAGTTTGAGACAGCCTGCCTGCACCACCGCTATCTGGCTAAATTAGAGGAATTGAGAGCGGAATTGCGGCATACGCCCATCATCTGTCCGCTCGAGACGGAAGACCTGATCCAGATGAGCGCGGCCGTCTCCGGTTCAAGTTATCTGCCGATGTCTAGCCCGCAGTACGCAGCCTCGCTACAGTAGGGCCGGCACGACAAAGGTCGTGGTTTACAAAAAAATGGCGGAAGCCCTATAAGCTTCCGCCTTCACTATTTTTACTACTGACCTTCGACTTTACTTAGCCAGCTTCTTCTTACCTAGCAGACCTAAGCCGAACAAGCCCGCGCCCAGGAGCGCCATAGAAGCAGGCTCCGGAACGGTTGGAGTGGGGCTCGTGGTGAAGTTAGCCGAGTAAGACGTTTCGATGAAGCCCTGGCTGCCAAACAGCGTCAGAAGGCTCGGGATCGTCGTATTCGCGAAGTTGGCGGAAAACTTACCAACCAGCGACGTTGTCTCGGACGGAGTAGCAGCGAAATAGGCATCTCCCGTCAGATTCATGATCGCCGAGACTCCGGTCGGACCCTGTTCGAGAACAATTGGCGAGCCAGGCTGAGCGGTACAAGTAAATCCCTGCGACACTGTGCCAGTCGTCGGGCAAACCGGAAGGCTAGTGTTAACTGACAAGCCCGTCAAATCCGCATCCACACCGATCGTCGTCAGTGTCAGGAACTGCGGAAGTACAAAGGCCGAGCCGGGAACGACCGGACCAGGTCCGAACGTACCACCGTTCGAGGGTGTCAAAATGTTCTTGATGCCCTCGACATCTCCTTGTGCCAAACCGCTGAAAGCGCCCGTCGTGGGAAGAAGGACAGCGCTCATCTGGTCGGCTGAAGTAGCTGTGGGCACCGCAGAAAGACCAAACAAAAACGCCGTCTCTTGAATGAAAATTGAACCGGAAAGGTTAAACTGACCCCCTCCGACCGTTGCGGCCGATGCCGCACCGTGAAAAAGAACCATAGCTGCCAGAGCTCCAACCACTCTACTGGCGTTTTTAAGAATCATAGAAAACCTCCAACAACCTATCTAACGCGCAAGTATAGGGACAATTGCGTCTTTGGGCATGATACCGGGATTCGCCGAGGTGGAGATATACGTAGTTCTACTGGTACGGTACTTGAACGTGCGCTTTTGTACTATTTTCGGGCTAGTTCGTAACTTATTAGAAACAAAATAGGAAAAGCGATTTACGACCTCAGTGCTGGGTATTGACCATCGGCAGCCAGAACGGCTCCCGCGCGGCTACAAACTCAATTCGGATCGAGCTCATGAATCCATGCAGCCAGCGCACACACTCCTCCATCCCGGCCTGCTCTGACTGTATATGGCCGAGGATCAGGAGGGCTTTCGGGCGGCCTTGGCTGACAGCGTCGCTCACATACTCGACTGTTTCCCACTCGGGAGTTTCGCCGATCATGAGGACTTCCACCCCGGGGCGTTCCAACGCTTGAATCTGTCTGGCCGACCCGGCCGCGCCCGGTAGAAAGGCTACCTGCTTCACCGCCAAATCCGGCTTACCCACCACTCGCAATACCTTGTTTTGCAATTTCCGTTCGACGTCCAATGCCAAGGCATTGAGATTTGTTTCGGGA
>DATAYL010000398.1:0-4319 GCA_036272575.1 Bryobacteraceae bacterium
TGGAGCGGGAGACGGGATTCGAACCCGCGACATCGACCTTGGCAAGGTCGCACTCTACCAGCTGAGTTACTCCCGCTTGGGAGTCAACTCACATTCTCGAACGATCTTGTTCCGAAGTCAATTCATGTGATTGCAATCGAGGAATTTACCCGTAGAGACCACTTTGAAGCGCTGCGCCTACCGCTCGTTTTGGCCGCTGTCAAGTAAATTAAGTCCTACGCCTTGTTGCGTTTAGACGTGGTCTAGATTTCTCTTTCAAAAGCCAATCCCTGTGCTAGACTGAGTTTTCCGAGAACGGATAGCATCCTCCAGAACCAGTACGTCACCCGCGCGTGGCGGCTCAGCTTCACAACATCGGCTTCTCGATCTTTTCCACAGATAGTGGAAAAGATGTGGGAAATTTTTGCGTTCTGAGGAAGTGTAAGGGAGTGGGTTGGCGTTGACTGACGCTTGGGAAGAAATCAAAAGCTGGCTGGCCAAAAAACTCGGCAGCGGCGCCTACGACAACTGGATTGCGGCAACCACCCTCGGTTCTCTGCGCGATGGAGAGCTCACCGTACGCGTCCCTAATGAAACCACCGAGGCCTGGATCCGCCAGGAATACACTTCCCACATCCGGGCGGCCATACAGGAGCTAAATCTACCGGTTCGCCGGATTCAGTACCAAATCGAATCCCTTTCTACCGCTGCGGCGGCGGCCAGCGCTGGGGGATTTCACTCCGCTGCCGCGCTCCCGCACCCACCGCCCGCTGAGCCGCTATTTGAAAACACCGCTTCCTGGCTCAATCCGCGGCTGACCTTCGATACCTATGTTGTTGGTTCCTCTAACCAAATGGCTCACGCCGCCGCGCAAGCCGTCGCCAAGATGCCCTCGCGCAGCTATAATCCGCTCTTCATCTACGGTGGCGTGGGGATTGGCAAAACCCACCTCATGCACGCCATCGGCCGCAGCCTGCTCGATAATTACAACTCTCTCAATGTGATCTACACCTCGAGCGAGCGCTTCATGAACGAGATGATCTCTTCCATCAAACTCGACCGCATGTCGCTCTTTCACCGCCATTACCGCTCGGCCGACGTGCTGCTGATCGACGATATCCACGTGATTGCCGGCAAAGAACGCACGCAGGAAGAATTCTTTCACACCTTCAACGAGCTCTATGACCATCGCAAACAAATCGTGATCTCAAGTGACTCCGCGCCCAATCAGCTCTCGGGCCTTGTCGAGCGTCTTCGCTCCCGCTTCGAATGGGGCCTGATGGTTGACGTCCAGGCGCCCGATCTTGAAACCAAAATGGCCATTCTCGACAAGCGGGCCGAGGCTGAAGGCGTGCCGCTCCCGCAGGATGTCCGAATCTTTATCGCCACCAAAACCAAATCGAATGTGCGTGAACTCGAGGGCGCTCTCACCCGCCTGATCGCTGTCTCCTCCGTCACCGGCCAGCCCATCACTCTCGCTATGGCCCAGCAGACGCTCAAGCACCTCAATGGCGTCCCCGAGCGCCGCATTACTGTCGAGTCCATCCTGCGCGCCGTGGCCGAACGCTTCTCTCTCCAGCCCGCGCAACTCAAAATGAAGAGCAATACCCGCCAGATTGCTTATCCGCGCCAGGTTGCCATGTACCTGGTGAAGGATCTCACCCACGCCTCACTCCCCGAAATCGGTCGCTATTTCGGTGGAAAACACCATACCACCGTGCTCCACTCCGTCCAGAAAATTGAGGCTCTCCGCCAGCGCGACGAGGATTTGAACAATCTTCTTCAGAAGCTAATCGACACACTCCAATGAACTTATGGCCGTCTTCCACATGTACCCCGCTGTAACCGCTGTGAACCCCTGTTTAAGACTTGGGCGCTGGCTCGTTTCGCAGAATCCGGGCAGTGTTATTCCACAGGCAAGAATTGCCGCAAGCTGTAGTTTTTGCTATAATTTAGAAGGAATTCAACATTTCCACAGCTCCTACTAAAACGGTTACTTACTAATCTCTATGCAATACGGGATTAGGAAGAACCAGAGTGCCATCAGACTAAGGACCTTTTCAGAAAAGAATCATTTATGGAATTCTCGGTCAGCAAGTCAGATCTCGTCCGCGAACTCGGATTGACACAGGGAGTTGTAGAAAGAAAGACCACCATTCCGATCCTGTCGAACATTTTGATCGAAACCGATCACGATCAGGTATGGTTGACGGCAACGGATCTCGAACTCGGAATACGTTGCTCCTGTCCGGCGCGTATCAAGAAAGAAGGCGCCGGTACCATCCCAGCCCGCAAGCTGCTCGACTACGTCCGCCTGCTGCCGGACTCCGATGTGCAGGTTAAGTTAGCCGAAAACCAGTGGGCGAGCTTTGTCTGCGGGCGCTCTCGCACACGCATCGCCGGTATGTCGCGCGAGAGCTTTCCTGAGCTTCCGCAGATGCCCGAAACGCTTGCCGAGATCCCGCTGAGCGTTGTTTCGGAGATGATCGGCGCAACGATATTCGCCATCTCCTCGGAGGAGTCCCGCTTTACCTTGAACGGCGCTTTATTGATTCTCCAGGAGACGGGCTTAGTCATGGTCGCGACCGACGGGCATCGCCTCGCCATGATCGAAAAAAATCTGAGCCTGCCCGGCTTGTCCGGCGCTTATCGCGCCTTGTTGCCGAAAAAAGCCATGAGCGAGATCCTGAAGCTCGCGAGCGACGATAACACCAAGCAAATCGAGTTTGCCGGTAACGATAATCACCTATTCTTCCGCATTGATAAACGGCTGCTGTTAAGCCGCAAGCTGACCGGAAATTTCCCGGATTACGAGCGTGTCCTCCCTAAGGAACACCCCTACACGCTGCTGCTGCAACGCGACGAACTTAAATCGTCCATCGAGCGCGTGGCGCAATTTGCCGATGAACGGTCGCGCGCCATTCGCCTCCAGGTTCTCAAAGGCGAATTGAAGGTACACTCCTCAATCTCGGAAACCGGAGAGAGTGAGGAGACCATACCGGTCGAACACGACGGCGAAACTGTCGAGATCGGTTTTAATGCACAGTATCTTCTCGATTTCTTGCGCGGCGGCGATGGTGAGCAAGTCGAGTTTCGCTTTAAAGATTCAAATAGCGCCGGCGAATTAAGACCGCATGCCGGTGCGCCCGGCACAGCGTATCGGTATGTCGTTATGCCTATGCGCATTTGATAGGCCGAAAGATTTTAGGAAGGAAATCGCCGCAAGCTCTAACCGCGGCGCTGGATTAAAAAGTATGGCTACCACGCCTCAGAACGAAAATATGTCTTACGATTCGAGTAGCATCAAGATCCTGGAAGGGCTGGAGGCTGTTCGGCTTCGCCCTGCCATGTACATCGGATCGACCGGAGAAATGGGTCTTCACCACTTGGTCTATGAAGTGGTGGATAACTCGGTCGATGAGGCGCTGGCCGGCTACTGCACCGAAATTAGTGTCACGATTCACATCGATAATTCCATCACCATCGTCGATAATGGCCGAGGCATTCCCGTCGATATTCATCAGGAAGAAGGTATCTCCGCGGCACAGGTGGTGCTGACCAAACTGCACGCCGGCGGTAAATTCGATTCGAATAGCTACAAAGTTTCCGGTGGCCTGCATGGTGTCGGTGTCAGTTGCGTCAACGCTCTCGCAGAAACGCTGCACCTGGAAGTCTGGCGCAACAAAGGCACCTGGGAGCAGGATTATGAGCGCGGCATTCCCAAGGCTCCTCTGGCGCAAACCGGAAAGTCGAACAAGACCGGTACCAAGATCACTTTCAAGGCCGATCCGACTATCATGGACGCCACCGAATTTAATTTCGACACGCTGGCCGTCCGCTTGCGGCAGCTTGCCTTCCTCAATAAAGGCCTCAAGATTATCCTGACCGACGAGCGTGCTGAGAATATCCGCTCCGAGGAATTTTTCTATAGCGGCGGCATCGCCGAATTTATCAAGCATCTCAACCGCGGCAAAGCGGTTTTGCACGAAAAGCCGATTTACTTCGAAGGCGAGCGGGATCTGCCGAATGGCGGAAAGATCACCATCGAGCTTGCCCTCCAATACAACGACTCGTACTCCGATACCGTATTCAGCTTTGCCAACAACATCAACACCGTCGATGGCGGCACCCATCTCAGCGGTTTTCGCAGCGCCCTGACCCGCACCATTAACGCAGCTGCGCAATCGTCCGGCCTGGCCAAAGACGCCAAGGAAAATCTCACGGGCGACGATGTGCGCGAAGGACTCACTGCGGTGGTCAGCGTAAAGCTTCCCCAGCCTCAGTTTGAAGGACAAACCAAAGGCAAACTGAACTCCGATATCCAGGGCTACGTGGTCCAG